>NZ_WNJY01000016.1:0-42617 GCF_010892355.1 Granulicatella sp. zg-ZJ
CATGAGAAATACCTCCTTGTTTAATTGTGGTGATTTAATCATACAGGTATTTCTCTTTTTTTGTCCACTTTTATATACAAAATCGTGTTGGTGGATTATTCCCACCAACACGATTTATTATAGAGCCATAAAAACAAGGAAATTCTATTTCAACAGAATTTCCTTGTTTTCTATATTATTTGTTTTAATTAAGCATGAATTGGTAGGCCTAATGCCATTTCTGCTGCATCCATAACTGTTTCTGATAGTGATGGATGTGAATGGATTGTTAATGCAATATCTTCGGCATTCATACCTGATTCGATTGCTAAGCCTAATTCTGCGATAATATCTGAAGCGCTGATACCTGCTACTTGAGCACCGACAATCACTTGATCTTCTTTTGTCACAACTAAGCGTACAAAACCTTCTGTTGCATTTAGTGATAATGCACGGCCATTTCCTGCTAATGGGAATTTAACAGCTTTAACAGATAAGCCTTTTTCTTTTGCTTCTTTTTCTGTTAAACCAACTGTTGCTAATTCTGGGTCTGTAAAGCTTACAGCTGGAATCGCTTTGTAATCAACGGCTACTGCTTTTCCTGAAATAGCTTCTGCCGCAATTTTTGCTTCATAGCTTGCTTTATGTGCCAATGCAGGACCAGCTGTAATATCGCCAATCGCATAGATATTTGGTTGTGATGTACGGCATTGTTCATCAACAATAACTAAACCACGATCTGTTGTATTAACACCTGCTGCTGATAAGCCTAATTCATCATCTGTATTTGGACGACGACCTACGCAAACCATTACATAGTCAGCAGTTACTTCTTCTTGTTTACCGTCTACTTCGTATTTCACAGTAACACTGTCACCATTATCAATAGCCTCTTTAGCCATTGCTTTAGTCACAACTTTAACACCTTTTTTCGCAAATGATGCTTCCACTAATTTAACCATATCTGCATCAAATGACGGTAAAATACTTGGTGAACCTTCTAAAATAGTTACTTCTGAACCTAAGTTGGCATAAGCACCACCTAATTCTGAACCGATAACACCTCCACCGATAACAACGAATTTTTTAGGAATTTCTTTTAAATTTAATGCCCCAGTAGAGTCAATGACACGTTTACCGAATTTGAAGCCTTTGATTTCGATTGGGCGGCTACCAGTAGCTAAAATCATATTGTTAAATGTGTATGTTTGAGCAGATTCTTCTGTAACAACACGTAGTGTGTTTGAATCAACTAAGAATGCTTCTCCATAAACAACATCAACTTTATTTTTTTTCAAAAGCATGCCAATTCCAGATGTCAATTTATTGACAACTTGATTGTCTTTCCATTCTTGTGTTTTTGTAAAATCAATTTTAACATTTTCAGCAGTTACACCAAAAATATCTGAGTGTTGAGCTTCTTGATAACGATGTCCAGCAGCAATCAATGCTTTAGATGGAATACAACCAACGTTTAAACAAACGCCACCTAAATTACCTTTTTCAATAACAGTAACTTTTTGTCCCATTTGTGCTGCACGAATTGCAGCAACATATCCACCAGGTCCAGCACCGATAACGACTGTATCTAGCTCAATGGCGAAATCTCCTACTACCATGTTTTTATCCTCTTTTCTCTTTTCTTAATTAGCCTTCCATTAACATTAATTCTGGATCTGCTAATAAACGTTTGATTTCATTCATCGCTTTTTGAGCAGTTGCTCCATCAACGATACGATGATCAAAACTTAATGATAATTTCATCATACGACCAACAGCTAATTCGCCATCTGCATTTACAACTGGCTCTGTTGCGATTGTACCAACACCCAAAATAGCAACTTCTGGATAGTTAATAATTGGAGTGAACCACATGCCGCCTACTGAACCAATATTACTAATTGTAATTGTACCATTTGACATATCAGCTGGTTTTAATTGTCCTGCATGGGCTAAAGCTGCTTTACTATTAATTTCATTCGCAATAGCAAACATACCTTTTGCATCAGCGTTTTTAATTGTTGGTACATATAAACCATGATCAGTATCTGTGGCAATACCTACATTGTAGTAGTTTTTGTACACAATTTCTTGAGCTGCATCATCAATAGAAGCATTTAATACCGGATATTTGCGTACAGTTGCAACCAATGCTTTCACAACGTATGGTAAGAATGTTAATTTAACATCTTGGCTAGCTGCAACGTCTTTGAATTTTTTACGATGATTCCATAATTTTGTTACTTCTACTTGGTCAAATAATGTTACATGCGGTGCTGTATGTTTACTATTAACCATTGCTTTAGAAATAGCTTTACGGATTGGTGTTAATTTTTCACGAGTTTCTGCTTCAGGTGTTTGTGATACATAAGGAGCAGGTGCTGCTTGAGCCACTTGTACTGGTTGGTTAACTTCTTGCACTGGTGCTACTTCTACTACTGTTTCTTGTACTGGAGCTGATACTGTTCCACCTTGTGCAAAGGCATCTACGTCTGCTTTTGTAACACGTCCACCTTTTCCACTTGGTGTTACTAATGTAATATCTACACCTAACTCACGTGCATGCTGACGTACAGATGGCATTGCTAATACATTTTTACTTGGAGCACCAGTTGGAGCTGATGGTTTTACTTGTTCTTGTGATTTTGGTGCTTCTGGAGCAGGTGCTGCTTCAACCGGTGCTGATGCTGTTTCGCCACCTTCATGTCCCTCTGCTTCAATTTCAACTAAAACTTGTCCAACAGTTGCAACAACACCTTCTTCAACTAAAATAGTTAATACTTTCCCTGTTACAGGAGAAGGAATTTCTTCAACTGATTTATCATTTTGTACTTCTAATAAGGTGTCATCTTCGTTGATTGTATCGCCAACAGCAATATGCCATTTCACAATCTCACCTTCATGAATACCTTCACCAATATCTGGTAATTTAAATTGGAATGCCATGTTTATTATCCTTTCTTTTTTAGACATTTATTAATAGATAAGAGAAAAATGTTTGCACATCTTTCTCTTTCTGAATTAGAAATTATAAACTTCTCTTACTTTTTCTTCAATATCGTTCGCATTTGGTAACCAGTCATGCTCTGCTTGACCAAATGGGAAAATTGTATCTGGAGCTGCGACACGACCAATTGGCGCTTCTAAATGTAGAACAGCACGCTCTGCAATTTCAGCCATAACCATTGCACCAATACCTGCTTGACGTTGTGCTTCTTGAACAACAACAACACGTCCTGTTTTCTTAACTGATGTTAAGATTGTGTCTAAGTCCAATGGAGATACTGTACGTAAGTCTACAACTTCAACAGAAATATTTTCTTTTGCTAATTTTTCTGCTACTTTCATTGCTTCACGTACCATTGCACCGTATGTAATAACAGATACATCAGTTCCTTCAACTGGAACAGATGCTTTACCGATTGGTACGATGTATTCTTCATCTGGCACTTCCTCACGGAATGAGCGGTATAATTTCATGTGTTCTAAGAAAATAACTGGATCGTTATCGCGAATTGAAGCAATCATCAATCCTTTTGCATCATACGGATTACTTGGAATAACAACTTTAATCCCTGGAGATTGTGCTAATAATCCTTCTAAATTATCAGAGTGTAATTCTGGTGTATGCACACCACCACCAAAAGGTGCACGGAAAGTAATTGGCATTGTACGTGTGCCACTCATACGGTAACGTGTACGTGCCGCTTGTGCTACAACTGAATCCATTACTTCAAAAATAAAACCTAAAAATTGAATTTCAGGAACTGGACGGTATCCTTCTAATGCTAAACCAATGGCTAAACCACCAATACCTGATTCTGCTAATGGTGTATTGAAAACACGGTCTTCTCCAAATTTATCTTGTAAATCTTGAGTAGCACGGAAAACCCCACCGTTTTTACCAACGTCTTCCCCAAAAATCAATACATTTGGATCACGTTCTAATTCATGTGCTAAAGCGTCCGTAATCGCTTGAATCATTGTTTTTTGTGCCATGATTATTTATTCTCCTTTGCTTCAAATTTTTCAATTTGTTCTTGAATATCTCTTGTTGGTGTTTCAAACATATTTTTCAAGAAATCAGAAACTTTTTGTTTAGGCTCTTGATCTGCCAATTTAACAGCTTCTTTAATTTCTTCTTTTGTTGCTTCGATAACTTCGTCTTCTTTTTCTTTAGACCATAATCCTTTTGCTTCTAAATATTTGCGGAAACGGATAAGTGGATCTTTCTTTTGCCACTCATCTTGAACACCTTCTGGTTGATAACGTGTTGGATCATCTCCTGATAGAGTATGTGGACCAAAACGATAACAAATTGTTTCAATCAATACTGGACCATTTCCTGCTACTGCATATTCACGTGCTTTTTTCGTAATAGCATATACAGCTAAAATATCCATTCCGTCAACTTGGATACCTGGAATACCTGCTGCAACAGCTTTTTGTGCTAATGTTGTTGCTTTTGTTTGTAAAGAACGTGGTGTTGAAATTGCCCAACCATTATTTTGGATAAAGAAGATAGCAGGTGCATTGTATGCTCCAGCATAGTTAATTCCTTCATAGAAGTCACCTTGTGAAGAACCTCCATCTCCTGTATATGTAACAGCAACAGCTTGTTTACCACGCATTTTTAAACCTAAAGCGACACCTGCAGCTTGTACATATTGCGCACCAATAATAATTTGTGGTGGTAATGCTTTTAATGTTTCTGGATACACATTTCCTGCTGCGTGACCTCTTGACCATAAGAATGCTTGATGTAAAGGTAAACCATGTTTAATCAACTGTGGTACATCACGGTATCCAGGTAATAATACGTCTTCTTTTTCAATCGCAGCAATACTTCCTAATTGACTTGCTTCTTGACCTGCAGTTGGTGCATAAAATCCTAAACGTCCTTGTCTATTCAATGCTGTTGAACGCTCATGTAAAATACGTGACCATACCATATCTGTCATCAATCCTACTAATTCGTCATCTGATAAATCAGGTAATAAATCAGGATTTACAACTTTTCCTTCTTCATCTAAAACTTGTACCATAGAAAAATCAGTATTATTTGTATCAAACAATGATTCAACACTAAATTTTGCTTTTTTTGCTACCATGTTTTATTCCTCTCTTTGCTCGTTTATTACAGGCGATAAAACACACTTCAAAACTGTATTCATTTATCGACCCTTCATCTACAACTTTAACACTATTAAACAAGTTTAGCAAGTATTTATTATAAAAGTTGTTAATTGTATAACCCTTATTTTTATTGTGATTTTTAGCACTATTAAAATCATACTCTTTTTTCTCATTTTACAGAAATGTGTTATAAAACAGAAAATAAAACTGTTTCATTCTGTCGTATCGTGTACCATTATTTCAAACCCTTGCTTTTCTTCTTTATACATAATTGTCCCTTGTTTATCTGTTCGATAAATCAATGTTTTTTCTAATCTATCAAGTACCTCTTGATGAGGGTGACCAAAGCGATTATTCACTCCGCACGAGATAATACTGACACTTGGTCTAATATGCTCGATAAATGCTTTACTACTTGATGTTTTACTCCCGTGATGCCCAACGACTAAAATATCTGCTTGTAAATATGGGTACATACTTAACAATGAATGCTCTACTTGTTGACTTGCATCCCCCATCAACAACCACTTTTTCTTATTGAATGTCATTAAAAAAACTAAAGAATGGTCATTGTTTCCTATCCCCTCTTCAAATGGGTAAAGTAACTGTATCGTTGCATGCCCTACATCAAATGTTTTTGGGGCAACAACACTATCCGTTCCTCGAATAGTTGCTCCTTTTCCAAACACAATTTTTTCAATAGGTATTTTTTCTCTTAATTCTTCTAATGCACCGCAATGATCTTTATCTTGATGCGTGATAAATACAGTATTTATTTTTGAAATACCTAAAGCTTTTAATGTTGGTATCAATGTTCGCTGGGCTAGTGATTGTCTTTTTTTCTCTTTCCATTTTTGTTTAGGACGAAATAAAACATCTCCTCCTGTATCAATCAGAACTGTTTGACCATTTGTTTGAAGTAATAAACTACTCCCTTGTCCTACATCAAGCACTGTTACTTGCTCTTTTGGTAGCTGCACAAATAAAATACATATCATCAGTACATAAACGAGATACTTTTTCTTAACTTTTGTATACAAAATAAGACAAATACCTAAAGCCACATACTGTATATCAAATAGGCGTCCTGTCACAAAAAATACGAACGGTTGTCGGCTTATCCATTGTACACATGCTAATAGTAGACTAACACAAGTATTTAGAGGATCAAGCAATACAGGAATTAAAGACATTAGCCATATCCATAACATTGTGATGCTGAACCATTTTCTAGGTAAAAGGAACGGAAATAGAAAAACACCAAAATAGTGCGCACTCATGAAAGGAATAGAAAAAAGGAAATTGAGCATCTTTTGATGGGGATATATTTGATACAAAACGGGGATACCAAATCCTAATTGGAAAACGAGTGTAAAAACGCTGTAAGGATTAATAAATATCGTTATAAGCATAAAACCCGATAGAGTATCTAAACGAGATTTTGTGATTGTTTCATTTAAAAAAGCACGCTTGATACCGAGTGTCACTTGACTTAAACAAGCGAAAACACTACAAATCATCATCAATAATTGAACCGTTTCTCGTGTAAAACCACATTTATAAAGACATTTTTTCAGACATATCAATATATATTGAATGTGTACGCCTGATAATAATACTAAAAATAACATTCCACTTTCTTGAAAGGGTTCCAGAATATCACGCTCCACATCTTTAAATAGACTAGCATTTAAAAACGCTCGTAAAGGATTGGGAAGATACTCTTCTAATTGTTTTTGTATAAATCTTTCGATATTAAAGTGACGAGATATGAGATGATACGCCTTGATATTGAAAGACCAAAAAATAGAATACTGTTCTTTCATATATTTTGCCATATCAAACTGATATGGATTACGAGCTGATGGCAGTGTTTCTAAGGTACCTGTTGCCTCTATCACAATATCATCTGTTAAATCCAGCCAAAACATAGCCTCTTTTTGTGTTTTAGCTTTTATTTTTAAATAAATTTTCTCTTGTTGAATAACACCTTTAGCTGTCACAGTATCTCCATTCACACGCACTGTATTGGCAAATAATGTTACTGAATAGTGTGTTTGATTTGCAAAAAGAGAACTATGTTTATGTTGATGGTGTATAGAAATATATGCAAAAATAAGTACAGTAATGAAAGATAGATATAATACTTGTTTATGTCTAAAACACAATAACCTAACCCACCATATCGCAAAAATAAACCAAAATACACCTCCATACAAGAAGGATACAACCGTTATGACGGCTGTTAAACTAAGAAATATCCATTTTCCTTGCATGAAAGACTAACCAAGGGTTTTATTTTTTCAATGAGGCTATCGGAAAAGCCTTTTATCTGTTTTAAATCTTCTATTTTCGTTAGACGTTTTTGTTTACGATATTCTAAAATAGCATCCGCTTTTTTCTCACCTATTCCCGCAATTGTCATAAGTTGTGATTTTGTTGCTGTATTTAAATTGATTTTAGTTGATTGTAAATCATTCTGTTCATCAATATTTGGAATAATAATCATCATTTCATCATAAACAAGCTGAGCGAGATTAACTGCTTTCCTATCTGCATTATCTGTAAATCCGCCTGCTTGCTCTACTACATCTTTTACTCTGGAATCTTTTGCCATTTCATAAATACCTTCATGATTTACAGCACCTTTAATATCTACATAAATCTTTTTTTCTGTTTGTATATCAGTTGTTTCTTGAGAGATTAAAGTTGGTTTAGGAGCTTGTATAAAAAAAGCAGACCCTATCCCTATACTAATAGATACAACTATAAAAAATACTATATATATATATTTATAAGTGCTCGCCCATTTTATAATGACGTCTTTATTTAACACAATTTTTCACCTCACTTATTATATATGCAAGTTGTTGTAGAATTTGATAAGAAATTTATTTTATTCAAAGCATTCCATGTTATTCTTCCATTGATTTTCAGCTATATTTTTGGTATTATCCTAAAAAAATAAAATATAAAGGGGAATTGACAAATGTTCTATAAAACTAGTCAAAAATTTCAAAAAGTTACCAAAATTCAAGTTTTAACGCTACTTTTTATTTTAATACGAACAGCATTGAATTTGCTGCTCGTTGTTAATATTCAAAAAACAATTGATTATATTGCTGAAAAAAAGCATACTCAACTTAATGAAACACTCATTCACATCACTATTATTTTAGGCTTTTACGGCATTGTTTTGTTCATTGCTCAATATTTTCTTAGACAATTATTCTATATTGGTAAATTGTCTATTATAGAAAATCTGTATCAACTTACCATAAATAAACCAATTTCCTTTTTTCAAAAATATTCTCACCGCCATTTAGTATCTAATATTACCATTGATAGTAACAAAATATCGGACTGGTATTCTCAAGGTATTATTATTTTTCTCACACAAGTCATTATATTAGTGACAACGCTTTGTCTAATGAGCTTTTATCACGGTATTATTACAGTGATTATATTCACAACCATTCTTACTTGTTTTTTTATCGTCAAGATGATTACAAAAAAATAGCACGTTTAACATCCGATAGCCAACATTTATTTGCAGATATTCATAAAGCTATTTCAGAATCTTTTGATGGTATATTTCATATTAAACAACTCCAAAAAGAAAACTACTTTACGAATTACATGTCACATAAACTAACAAAACAAAAATATATTAATCAAAAAATTGCTGTTTATTTTTCACTTTATGTCAGTATCTCTTCTTTCGTTGCTTTTGTGTTGCCTATGATTAGTTTATTGCTATCTGTTTTATTTATTCTAAATAGCCAAATGACATTAGGGGCTGCTATTGCTATGTATTCTTTAACTCGATTATTACATGAACCGATACGTGTGATTGCGGATAAATTAAATGAACGAGATATTGCTTTACAAACTCAAAAAAATTTGCATCATATATATTCCCCTACTCCAAAAATATCTTATCAATCATTACCCGAACTAAAAACATTAAACATTGCTATTCAATCATTTAACTATAACAATAAAAGCATTCTTTGCGATGTTTTCTTTTCTTTAAATAGTGGAGATGTTTTAATCATAAAGGGAGAAAGTGGGATCGGTAAAACAACACTTAGTCATCTCATCATGAACACAATAGATACTCATCAACTGAATGGTACTATCATGTGGAACGATATTTTGCTTAATGAAGCAGTCATATATAATCGATTTTCTAGTATACTAAAAACAACACAAGATCCGTTCATTTTTGAGGGAAGTATTTTAGAAAATATATCATTAGGCGATATATTTTCACAAGAAGAAATAGATACTATTATACATATAGTTGGTCTAGAAGAGTTTGTAAAAGAAAAAGGTTTATCATTTAATCTATTAGAAAGTGGACAAAATATTAGTGGTGGACAAAAACAACGAATTGGTTTAGCAAGAATTTTAATTAGAAAACCCCAATTACTTATTTTAGATGAACCAACAAGTGCTCTTGATAAATCTTTGAGCCAAGAAATAGCCAAAAAGATTATTCATTTTACAAAAGCACACCACATCACAACCATTATTATTACTCATAAAGAAGAATTTGATATGTTTGCTAGAAAAACAGTACAATTATAGTAGGATTGCTTTAATAACAAAAAGACAAAGAGCATCGTAAAGTGGATATTTTTAGATACTAAAAAACAAAAAGTGAGGACAACATGACAATATGTTGCCTCACTTTTTTATTCTAATTTACTCGAAATCCTTATGTGTCATAACAGTAGGTTGTGGTTCAAAGACAACTGAAAATTTTGGAACATCTTTTTTTACAACCGCATTTGCACCAATTTTTGTGTTTTCTCCGATAGTAATATTTCCTAAAATTTTAGCACCCGCACCAATTAATACATTATTTTCAATCGTTGGATGTCTTTTTTCATGCCCTAAACTCGTTCCACCTAAGGTAACACCGTGATACATCAAAACATTATCACCAACTATAGCTGTTTCACCAATCACAACGCCCATACCATGATCAATGAACAACCCTTTTCCAATCTTTGCACCCGGATGTATTTCAATACCTGTTTTTCGTCTTGCTCTTTTTGATAAAAGACGTGCTAACAGATAATGCTTTTTATTATATAATTTATGTGCAAAATAATGGTAATTTAATGCTTTTATATGTGGATATGTTAATAATACCATCCATTTTGATTTAGCACTTGGGTCAATAGTCATTGCACGTTCAATACTGTTGTTTAATTGTTTAAAAAATCCCATTATACCTCTAAATAGGTTACATCTTGGTAATCAAAAACAGAGAAATATTTATCTGCTCCATCAGCCAAAACGGTAACAATCACTTTATCAGGATATTCTTCAGCAACTTTTTTAGCACCTACAAGCGCTGCACCAGATGAAATACCGATACCAATACCTGTTGTACGCATAAAGTTTTTTGCTTCTTCGATTGCTTCATCATTTGTAATAGTTAAAACATCATCCATAAGTGAGCGATCAAAGTTTTCAGGAATGAATCCTGTTCCAATTCCTTGGATTTTATGTGGTCCGCCAATTCCTTTAGAAATTGCTGGCGAATCTGTTGGTTCTAATGCAATGGCTTTGATTTCTGGTTTTTCTTCTTTTAAATAACGTGTAACACCTGTAAATGTACCACCTGTTCCAACTCCTGCAACAAATAAGTCAATATTTGGCACTTGTTCTAAAATTTCTTTTGCTGTTGTTTTATAATGGTAATTTGGATTAGCCGGGTTATCAAATTGGCCTAATGAAATAGCATTTTCATTATTTGCCACTAATTCAGCGGCTTTATCAATAGCACCTTTTGTTCCTAATTCTTTCGGTGTTAAAACTAATTGAGCTCCGTATGCTTTAATCACTGTACGACGTTCAATACTCATACTATCTGGCATCACAATAACGGCTTTTATCCCATGAATCGCTGCAATTAACGCTACTGAGATTCCTGTATTTCCACTTGTTGCTTCTACTAAAACGGTGTTTTCATTTATAGCACCTTGACGTACTGCTTCTTCAAACATACCTAATACAGCACGGTCTTTTACACTACCACTTAAATTGTATTTTTCTAATTTAGCATAAATATTTGTTCCGTCTATTTGATAAACGGGTGTATTCCCTATAAATGTTAATGATGATGTCATCTATATACCTCCTAAAAGTGATGTGAAAATTATAACATAAAACTAACAAAAAACAAGTGAATTATTCAACAAATAAAAAAAGCGGGTAAACCCACTTTTTTATTTATTGAATGTATCTTTTACTTTTCCAACAACTTCAGATGCTTTTTCTGTCACTGTTTCAGTCACATTTTCAAATGTTTCTGTTGCTTTTTTCTCAACATCTTTATAGACTTCTGATACTTTTTCTTCAGCTTGTTTTGCTAATTTTTCAAAATCCATTATGCCATCTCCTTTCTTTTATACTTCCAACTCTTTTAACACTTCTACCATTTTCTCTGGTTCATGTTCTGAAATAATATGTGTGTATACATCATCCTCTTTATGTTTTGTACACTGGAATGTTATAACTGGTTTTCCTTTATGTAATGCTCTTTGTACAATATTATCCACTTCATTAAAATGATTGATATCTAAATAAACCGAACATCGATTTAATAGATCTTCTATTTTTGCATCTATCGCAAGTGGACAAATAAAGGCATTTTTATATTGAGCTAAATTTAATAAAGTAGAAGACATCATTGTATGAGCAGCTACACTAAATCGATAATTTGGTAAAGAACGAATTAAATATTCGATATGCTCAATGTATTGTGTATTCGTTAAAATAAAGCAATGATTTTTTTGATGATATTGTGTGAATGTATTTGTATCGACATTTTTTATTTTCCAATGGGATTTTATGTCAGACCAATCTAAATCATGATAGAACCACCATAACTCTCGAATACCATTGTAACTAACTGAATTCCACGGTTTATGATGCGTACTATAATGAAAAATAATCGGTTGTCTTTCTGATTCACGCTCAACAGTTCCAACCCACTCTGCACCTATTTGATAGTTGTAACATTGTGGCAAAACAAAATAATCAGGATACAATGTATTTAATACCGTTTGATCGCCTACTTCTAACTGACCGATATGCTCTTTTGTATAAGCTATCGTTTTCTCCATGAATTTTTCTTCACGGCATCTAACTAAATTTAAGAGTAATACACCCGCATTAAAATGTCCAGTATAACGTTGTTGATCCCAATCTTTTACAGCAGCAATAGTATAATGTTCAAGATCTATCGCAAACAACTCATCCAAATTTTCTGTGACAATCAAATCCACGTCCAAATAAAGAGCTCTATCTTCTTCTACAACTTCGGGTATCATATATCTAAAATAAGTCACATAATTGATATGGGCATAAGGACCATTAAATTTACTTAATGTATAGTCTACTAATTTAACATCTTGAATAGTACAATTTAACGGTTCAAGATGTTTTTCAACAGAGAGAAACCATTCTTTTGGAATATCATCATTTAAAATATAAAACTTAATATGTTGGTTATAAACACAAACAGATTTTATTGCTGTTAATAATGGATCAGTATATTTATTATCTGCTGCGAATACAATGGCACGATACGACATAATTCATCCTCCTATCTGTTTAGTCTATTATACCCCCTATTTCATTGTCAAGCATTATTCGTACAAATATGTATTATTTCGGTTTACTTTTGTAAACCATATACATTTACACATGAAACTATTCGTTTTATAATAAGAACATACTAAAAGAAAAGAGGATATATTATGCCGAAACAAATTCCAGTAACCATTGTAAGCGGATTTTTAGGAGCCGGAAAAACAACCTTAATCAATAAAGTATTAAAAGAAGAGCATAAAGAACATATTGCTGTTATTATCAATGAATTTGGATCTGTTGGTGTGGATCATCAATTTGTTTTAGATGTTAAAGAAGATATTTATCAAATGGACAATGGCTGTTTATGCTGTACATTAAGAAACGATATTCCTTCAACTTTAGAATCTATTCTATCTGCAAAAGAAAAAATGGGTGTAAAAGTTGACCGTATTTTATTTGAAACAACAGGGTTAGCCGACCCTGCCCCAATTGCACACACATTTATCAATGTTCCATTTTTAAATGAAAACTTTATTGTAGATGCTGTATTAACTGTTGTTGATGCAAAAAACTTCTTAAAAGAAACCAAAGAACAAGAAGAACCTGCTAAACAAGTTGGCTTTGCTGATAAAATTTTTATTTCAAAACATCAACTTGTTGATTCACAAACATATCATGATGTTATCGAATCAGTTCGTTCTATCAATGCTTTTGCACCGATTCAAGATTTAAGCGAAAAAGAAGTGACATTAAAAGATATGTTTAATTTAGAACTTTTCTACGCTAGTGAAGAAAAAGTTCTTGAAATGGAAGAACGTGCAAAAGAAGACGAATGCCCTCATTGTCATGAACATCATGAACACGGTGAACACTGCTGCCACCACGAACACGGTGAATGTTGTCATCATGATGAAGACTGCGATTGTCATGACCATGAACATTGTCATCATGACGAACATGATTGTGATTGCGACTGTGATCATCATGACGAACACGGTCATTGCAAACATCACGGTGAACATAAACATCATCATAGACACCCTCATCATAGCGGCATTACGTCCTTTGTATTTGAAGCAGAGAAACCATTAAATTTAAGCAAAATCAATCAATGGTTAAATGAACTAGTATACTATTATGGCGAACAATTATATCGTTATAAAGGTATTTTAAACGTTGAAGGTATTGAACATCAAATTATTTTCCAAGGTGTTCAAATGAGTTTCGATATTTCAAAAGGACGTGATTGGGGTCCAACAGAACGTAAATCTACACTTGTCTTTATTGGAAAAAATCTCCCTGAAGAACAGTTACGTAAAGGATTTGATGAGTGCACAAAATAATTGACACATTCTATAATCTTAATACGTAATCGAGTTCATACGTTTACATATCAACGCTATTTGATAGTATTAACATCAAGTGGTGAACGAATACTCAACATATTCGTTCACCACTTTTTAACATACACTTCATTAAATTGTATTGATAAAGAAAAATGGATACATCTTTAGTATAAAGTTATGGACTGTACTCATTTATTTAACATTTTAGATCGGTTAAATATCACTATGGTTTTCATTAAATCGAGTTGTTGGTGGATTTTATCACCAACAACTCGATTTATCATGGAAACTAAAAAAGACACCCGAAGGTGTCTACATAGATTAGTTTTGTCCCAAACCGTATTTTTTGTTGAATTTGTCCACACGTCCGTCTGCTTGAGTGAATTTTTGACGTCCTGTATAGAATGGATGAGAATCAGAAGAAATCTCAACACGAATCAATGGGTATGTGTTTCCGTCTTCCCACTCAACAGTTTCAGAAGATGATTTTGTTGAGCCAGATAAGAATTTGAAACCTGTTGTTGTATCCATGAATACAACTGGTTGGTAATTTGGATGAATATCTTTTTTCATATTTATTTTCTCTCCTTTTGCCCTGAATTATTTGCTAAAACAGAGTTATAATCTGTCTAATACAAATGTATTTAAACATCTGCTATATAGTATCATGTTATGCAATAAAATGCAACCATAAACTTTACATCTCTCGGCGATTTTTACCGACGATGTTGATTTCTTTACTTAAATATTTAATACGTTCCATTAAGCGTTTAGCTTTTCTTTCATCTTCAATGGTAACACCTTTTAAATGTTCTTCTAATAAAGCAAAAGATAGATTTGATGTAAAAAATGTTGGTAATTGTTCACGCATGCGATAATCTAAAATTGTCATTAAAATATCATCTCTTACCCATGGCGTCATGCTTTCTCCACCAATATCGTCTAACATTAAAATCGTTGATTTTTTAATGACATCTAATTTTTGTTGGACAGAATTATCTCCAATCGCTGCTTTTAATTCCACAACTAAACTAGGAAAATGTGCTAAATAACTAGAAACACCTCTACTTGCTAATTCATTAGCCAGACCACCAATCATATACGTTTTACCGACACCATAAGAACCGTATAAATACGCTCCTTTTATAAAGTTATTTTTTGTTTGTGTATATTCATTACAGAAATCAATAAAATATTTTAATACATCTGCTCGGGCTTTCGTTTTGTCTAGTGATGCAAATGTAATATTTTTTATATTTCTAGGCATTTGTAATGTTTGAATACGATTCGATAGTTCTCGTCTTTCTTCTTGTGCTAAAAAATCAGCTGTCGGTTGATAGGCAACATCAATAAATCCAACATTCATGACTAATTTTGGTTCAAAACCTGGATTTTGGGAGTAGCCACTTTCTTTAATGCGTTGTTTTTCTTTCATAAATTCATACAATTTAGCATAACTATTTTGTAAAATATCTTCTGATAATATTTCTTTATTTTCTAAAATAAACGCTTGAATCTCAGCATCTTTTTGAATGTCTTGAATTAAATCATTATATCGTTGTTTGAATTTATCTGAATAAACATATTTTTTTAAATGATTTTGTATAGAATCCATTTGTCATCTCCTATTTCAATGTGGATAAAATATTGTTCCACTCTTCATCATCAATCGGCGTGTCTTCATCATTTAAAGCATTCTTTTCTTCTTCGGTCATCTTAATTTGCTTCACATTGCCTTTTTTTGAACGTACAGATTTTGAAGACGGTACATCCCGTTTTTGTTCTCTTGTTTGTAAATAAGCCATCGCCATTTCTACTGTTGTAATATGTTGTTTTACCCAATCATTTGCTACCTTATCAACATAACTAGCAGATAATGTATCGTGATTTAAAACAACTAATATATAATGAACTAATAAATTAACAACCTCTTGATGAAAACCATACTGTGTCATTAACCGTTCAATAAGTTTTAATTCATTTTGAGATACTTGATAATATAATCCTGACGCATTTTGCTGATTCTTTGCATGTTTAATGTGTTTTAAAAACTCAGCCGGAACCGTATTTTGACACAAAGTCATCAACGCACTTTTTTTATCCGTATGCCCCACGGCAGTTTCACTTAAAGGTGTTATTTCTATTTGAGTGCTACTCTTTGATTGGTTTTGCATCGCATTTCTAACTATTTGATATAATTTATCAACATCAATCTTGTTTGTTACCATATCATGAGATTGTAAAACATAATCTCTCATATCAAGTGGCTGAATGCCATAAATATGATGTAATCCTTGAATAGCATATTTGACTTGAGCTGTTAATTGTGTTGGTAAAATATATGACCCTTGTAATAATTGATGAAAAAATGTCCAATCAAAATCTTTGTCATCTAAAACGAGTTGTGATTTCTCCTGACCAATCACACTATGAAAATCACTTGTATACACCTTTAACTGTTTACCAAATAGTGCATGAAAAGAATATGAAATATCCTGATAGTCCTTTGTAGATACACTTTTAATCATGTACATATCTTTTAAAACATTGAATTGATTTTCCCCAACTTGCGCTACTAATAAACCACAATAAACCGGGTCACTAAAAAATGTTTTTGGTGATACTGGTGTACACACTTCATAAATATATTTATCTTGCTGCTCTACTTGAGTAATATACGTTTTCAATAAACCAATAGCTTCTAGACGAATACGTGCATCATATAGTATTTGTGTACCAAAATGCAACATATCAAAAATCGTCTTATGCTGTATTCTTTGTGGGCAATTCACTAAAAATAAATATAAAGCCGTTGCAGATGCTCCAATAATTGGTTGATATAAAGATAGCACAACTTGTTTATCTATATCCGTGATAGTATTTAATTTTTGTATAAAAATATAATCTCTTGGACTAATATCTTTTCCTAAATACGTCATCTGCTTTTCTCCCTATTATTGTTGTAATCTTCTTGCTAATTCTTCTAATTCTTGTAAAAAACGACTTTTATCTGTAAATTGACGGTAAACACTTGCGAAACGAATATAGGCAATTTCATCAATCTTCGCTAATCTATCCATTACCAATTCACCTATTTCAGTCGTAGATACTTCACTTTCACCAACATTATACACTTCAAACTCAACTTCACTCACAATTTTTTCCAAAACTTCCAATGAAACCGGACGTTTTTCGCACGAACGTACCAATCCTCGTAACAATTTTTCACGATTAAAATCTTCACGGTTCCCATCACGTTTCACAACGAGTAGTGGCGTTCTTTCAAGTCGTTCAAATGTTGTAAAACGATGTTTACATTCCTCACATTCTCTACGACGTCTAATGACCGTATTATCCTCAGCCGGACGACTATCAATTACTCTAGAACCTGTATATTTACAACGTGGACATTGCATGAATTTTCTCCTTATAAATGACTAATATTATGTCTATTATATCACATTTTCTGTTTTTCTAAATATGCAATGACTTGTTTTTCTGTTTCTTCGATTGTTCCAGAATTATCAATCACATCATCCGCACATACTCTTTTTTTCTCGATAGGCATTTGCGCTTCAATCCGAATAGATGCCTCCTCTAACGTATACCCATTTCGCTTCATCAATCGTTCTAATTGTTTTTCTTTTGGTATATAGACGACTAAAACAGAATCCACTTGTGTATCATAACCGACTTCATACAATAAAGGCATATCAATAAAGACAACCGATGCTATTTGCTCTTTTTTCCAATTTAAAATAGCCTCAAACACATAGGGATGAACAATACTATTAACAAGATGTCTTTTCTGTTCATCTTGAAAAATAATCGTCGCTAGTACTTGACGATTTAGTGTTTTCTCAGGCGTTAAAATTTCTGTACCAAAAGCAGTTGTCAATGCTTGTAATGCCGGTGTACCTTTTTCTACGACTTCTCTAGCAATTTTATCCGTATCACACACAGGAACACCTCGTGCCAAAAGTATGTTAGTGACTGTTGACTTCCCTGTCGCAATACCTCCTGTTAACCCAATGACTTTCATTATCCACCTCTTTTTATGCCTATTTATCTTATCTTTTTCTCATATAACATTCAACTCTATTTATAAAACTAGTATAACAAAAAAAGCCGATTAGAAAAACTCTAATCAGCTAGTAGACGTTAAAGAGCAGTTCACATACTCCTTAACTCGTGCCTGTATCCGACAGTGTGAGTTGCCTCACGTGCACGCTACTTTGATTTGTAACCTTTTTGTGATATGCCTATCACGGTTACGCCTCGACCCGTCGCATGAGTTGAAGTATATCTTTTTTTAAGATATTTGTCAATGTGTAAGAAAAAAGAGAGTAAAATCTACTCTCTTTTCATCATGGGTATAAACGATTTAATAATCTTGGGAATGGGCTGGCTTCACGGATATGTTCTGTTCCACTAATCCATGTTACCATACGCTCTAAACCTAATCCAAAACCAGAATGTGGTACTGTTCCGTATTTGCGTAAATCTAAGTACCAACCATATTCTTCTAAACTTAAACCAAATTCTTGAATTTTTTCTTTTAAACTATCATAGTCAATATTACGTTCGCTACCACCAATAATCTCACCATATCCTTCTGGAGCAATCATATCTGCATTGATCACTACATCGTCACGTTCTTCATGTAGTTTCATGTAGAATGGTTTAATACCTTTTGGATAATTTAAAATAAAGACTGGTTTTTCAAAATGATTAGCAATAAATGTTTCATGAGGTGAACCAAAATCTTCTCCCCATGTGATATCATCAAAACCATTATCATTTAATAAAGTAATAGCTTCATCATAAGAAATACGTGGATAAGGTAATTGTGTATATTTTTTCAATACTTCTACATCACGTTCTAATGTGTGTAAAGCTAACTGACAATTTTCTAAGACATTTTCAACTAAGAAAGCAACATAGCGTTCTTGAATAACTAAACTTTCTTCATGTGTTGTAAATGCCATTTCTGGTTCCATCATCCAAAATTCAATTAAATGACGACGTGTTTTTGATTTTTCTGCACGGAATGTTGGTCCGAATGAGAATACTTTACCAAATGCCATAGCTGCAGCTTCCATATATAATTGACCACTTTGTGATAAATATGCTTTTTGATCAAAATAATCTGTTTCAAATAATTCTGTTGTGCCTTCTGGTGAACTTCCTGTTAAAATTGGTGGATCAATTTTAATAAAACCTTCTTTATTGAAAAATTCGTATGTTGCACGAATGATTTCATTTCTAATTTGCATCACAGCGTGTTGTTTACTTGAACGTAACCATAAATGGCGATGATCCATTAAGAAATCTGTTCCATGCTCTTTCGGTGTGATTGGGTAATCTCCACTTTCACCAACAACAGTTAATCCGGTCACTAATAATTCATACCCCAATTTTGAGCGTGTATCTTCTTGGACAATTCCTGTTACTAAAACCGATGTTTCTTGTGCTAAGTTTTTTGCGATGTCAAAAACCTCTTCACCGACATCTTGTTTTACAACAATCCCTTGAAAATATGTTTTTCCATCACGTAATTGTAAAAACGCTATTTTCCCACTACTACGTTTATTCGTTACCCATGCACCTATTTCAACGGTTTGACCGACGAAATCTTTGGCATGATTCATTGTAATTCTTTCCATTGTATACTCCTTCTAACATTGCTTTCTTATATGTTTCTTTTATGTTCATCTATAAAACGTGCTATACGGCGTGCTGCTTCGATGAGTTGTTCACTATCTCCTGCATAACTCAAACGAATACAGTCATCCATACCGAATGCATCACCCGATACTACCGCAACATGAGCCTTCGTTAATAATGCATCTGCAAACTCTTTAACAGAGTCATATCCTGTTAAACGTGCTGCTTCTTTTACATTTGGAAACAAATAAAAAGCACCTTGTGGTTTTGTTAATTTAAACCCTTCGATTTGGCTAATCAAATTATAAAACAAATGCAAACGTTCTTCAAATACTTTTCTCATCTCTTCCACAGGTTCTTGTGTACCTGAGTAAGCTGCAACACCTGCATATTGGCTAACAGCCGTTAAATTACTCGTTTCATGACTAATAATTTGTCCCATTGCACCAATAATATCTTTATTTGTTGACAATGCATAACCGATACGCCAACCTGTCATCGCATAACTTTTTGCGACTCCATTTACAATAATCGTTCGACTTTTTATGCTTTCTGACAGAGTTGCCATAGAAATAGCCTGAGTATCCCCATAAACTAAACGATAATAAATTTCATCAGAAATAATGAATAAATCATGTTGAACAGCCCATTCTCCAATTTGCAATAACTCTTCTTTTGTATAAACACTACCTGTTGGATTATTTGGAGAATTGATAATGATAGCTTTTACATGCGTTAAGTCTAAGGCATTTAGTTGTTCCACTGTTACTTTATACTGTTGTTCAAAAGTTGTTTCTACAAATAATGGAACACCACCTGCTAATTTAACTTGTTCACTATAACTTACCCAGTACGGTGTTGGAATAATCACTTTATCATCTTTGTTTAGCAGTGCTTGGCACAAAACAAATAAAATATGTTTTGCACCTGTACCTACCACAACGTCTTGTGGTTGATATGTAACACCGTCATACTGTTTATGAAAATCAACAATGGCTTGCTTTAGAGGTAAAATACCAGTAGCATTCGTATAATGATCTGAGTTACCTTCTTTAATCGCTTGAATAGCAGCTTGTTTAATATGTTGTGGTGTACTAAAATCAGGTTCTCCTAGCGTTAATTGAATGACATCTATCCCTTGTGCAATCAACTCTCTAGCACGTTGTGCACTTGCTAGAGTTGCAGATTCTTGGATATTTTTTGCTCGATTTGATATAACCATGAATATCTCCCTTTATATTGTTTTAATATGTTGGATAATCTGTCCAGTTTTTGCAGATATACGCATATAACCAAGTGACACTTGACTAGATTTATATGACACTTCCCAAATAGGTTCATTTTTCATCAAGCCTAATGTGACATTTAAGATTTGAATGGTATTTTCTTCGTTCATTGCCACTTCTTTTGCTTTGTCTTTATCAATTAATTCAGATGTTTCGTAAATTTGTGCTTGACTACTTTCTACGTCAATGACAACATATATTTTTTTATTATCTTGACTATCACCGTATAAACCGTATACCGTTTTATCAAACTGATACAAATAAAAATCATCAATTTTTTTCATAATACCATCATTGAAAACAAGCTGAGCTGCTTCTTGTTTGGCTTTATTATACGGTGATAATAATGTTTCTATGGTAGATACTGTTAAAATCAGCCCGACAACAAAAACAATACTTACACCTATCAATATTTTTTTCATATCATATCCTCTTTAATATATGTGCTACATCTATTCTATCATTGATTTAACAATGTTTCTAGCGTTGCAGCTGTGATTTGACAATCTTGCACTAAATTTTCTTTAATTTCATCTTGATAAGGACTATTTATCATACGTTCATCTAGCACAATCATCTCTCCAGTGCTCTGTGCCATTTGTCGAATAAAATAACGCATCGTCATAATCATTTTTGGTAATGCTATTGTTTTAAAATAATGCTCTGTTCCATTTAATAAAAAATGTTTGCTAACTTGTGCCTGTATAGAATCTGGTGCTTCGAATGGTAATCTAACAATAATCGCACGTTCAATCAAGTCGTATTTTGGTTGAATGAGTTGCCATTGATGCCATGTGACATAAACAGCATGAGATGTTTCACCTAATTGTAGCCATACTTTTTTAGAATTGGCATGCTCAATGATTAAAGCCTGTGTTTCCATCTCTTTTACTTTTTCTAAAAAGCTCGTTGAAGGGACGATGATAACTGTATTTTTGATGGATAATTTTTCTAAAAGACGTATGGTTTTACGCACTAATAAATTTTCTTTCACATATATTTTAGGCACATAATCAGTTAGGACATGTAAAGGAACTAATGGATTTGTATGTGCTGTTTTCATGACATTTTTATCCAGCTGAGTATCGCCAAGCTGTTTTTCTAAATAATCAAATGTCGCTTTATTATCCATGCTAATACTTGTATAAATCAACTTATCAACAAAGGGATACACATGCTCTTGCATAAAGTGAGCACTCGTATATTTTTGACAAATGCATTCATAGTGCATATATATATCTTGTTTTTTTATCAACATCGTCATATAGTCATCGGATATTTCAGTTTCTAGAACAGATTCAAGATATTGTGCTCCTTCAACAATTTTCATTAGCCCCGAACCTTGTTTTATTTTTGCATTAGCAATGACTTGTTTTAATGTATCAAAACTTTCTTTTAAAGAATACAAAATTTCTTTCTTTATTTGACTTAGTTTATCAATATAAACGGTTTTAATCATATCATCTTCTGGATAAGGCATAACTGGATATTGTTTTTTTAGTAATGTCATGAATGATCGGAAACCAGCGAGCACTTTATCGAGCATAAGCACAATATCCATTGCTTCTTGTTTACCAGCGTCTAATTCATGTTGATATGTATGCATATAGCGTCTTACTTCTTGATAATAACGTGTGTCATATAGTTTGGTTTTAAAATACTGTGTTAATGTATCATTAAAATATTGCACATCGTCAATAAATACATTTACTTTTTCAATTTCTTTTAAAGTATCAAGATACGCCAGAAAATCAAGATGCGTCGACACGACACATGTCGATTGTTTTATTTTTTGTACTGCTCTATCAAAAAAATAAGTATTTTCAGGATAAGCGTGCGTTAATCGATAAAGAAATTTATTGGGAAAATCCAGTTCTTCTAAATCACCTGTTTGTGTTTGAGTTAACCACACTAACACACAACATAAATAGCGTACTTCTTGAAAAGTCAAGTCTTGTGGTATCGTCAATAAATATTCTAAAGCATTTAAGTCTAGGTAATATTCTTTTGTTTTAAAATAAGGCACCTGATAAAGTTGTGAAATACTTTGAGCCAATTCTTTGTGATGTACCAAAACAAAGGTTTTTTTATTTAAAGATGATAAAATCGAAAATACATCGTCCCACATGCGATTTGCTTCATGTTGTTCTAATAATTTATGTTTATTGTCTGTTTCATCTAATAAATAGTCCAATAGCTGTTGTTTTAATACTGTATTTTCTGTAAGTATTGTATGAGATTCTGGCTTTATCACATCAGTCTGCGGAAAGAAACTATCTGCTTCATGGTCTTTTATATCGTCAAAAAACAAAGACATGGTGTCTTGTTTTCTTTTTAGTAAATCGGAAATTGTTGTACGGGTTTTATCATCTAATCTTCCAAAATCGCTTTGCATTTTTACAAATAACTGTGCCGTTGCGAATGCATCCTCACCAGCATTATGCTCATGCTCTAATAAAATACCATGTACTGTCGTCAATCGCTTCAACCCATACGATTTTTCCATTGGATAAATAATTTTTGCAAGTTCAATTGTATCAATACGAGGCATTGAAAAATTCATAATACCTACTCGTTCAAATTCTTTTTTTAATAAGCCATAATCAAAATGAACATTATGTGCTACAAAAATACATCCTTCAAGTAATGTATATAAATAATCCGCAATATCACTAAATAAAGGCGCATCTTTCACTTGTTTATTTGTAATACCCGTTAATTCCGTAATATGAGATTGAATGGATACTGGAGGTTGTACGTCAAAACATAATGCTTGTTCAATTTTATGTTCTTCGACAAGCGTTATACCGACTTGAATAATATGTCCTACTTGCCCAGAAGAAATACCTGTTGCTTCTAGGTCAACAACTGCGTATTTATGCATCATAACCTCCTTACTCATTTACTCACTTTCGCCTTATTTTACTAAATTTTCATATAAAATACTAGAGCAAACCATTTCGCTACCTTGTGCCTATAATAAATTGTGTTAGCAGAAGTAAAATCTATCAATACAATTTAGTAAAGAACCAATAAAAAGTGGTAAATCGACTCGCTAAGATGTCAATTTACCACTTCATTTACTGCTTTATTGATGTTTATTTATTTTGAATTAGAACCCACCCATACTAGATCCACCACCAAATCCACCTGATGAACCACTACTAAAGCTGCCACCTTCTCCGTGTGAATTGATAGATGCTGCAGTTGTATTTGCTTCATTTATAGATGATGTAAAATCATTCATAAAAATATGATCATAGAAAAGTGGTGTTGTGCTAGGGTTACCAATCGTACTAGGTATGCCCTCTGGAAACACTCTATTTAAATGAGCAATAACTTCTGTAGCTACGCCTAAAGACGTTGCATATACTAAAATATGATCCCAAATGACAATGGATTCAATCTCAGCACGATTTAATGAACTAATATCAAGAAGCATCTGTTTAAAAGCATTCCATTGTGCAAGTTCATATTCTTGCTGTTTTGTTCGTTTTACACTAAATGTACGATTTAACAAAACAACACCAGCACTTGCCAATAACACAAAGCCTACAAAACCAAAGAGCAAATATTTAAGACTAATAAAAAGTGTTGCAGCTAATACACAGACAACAATGGCATTGGAAATAACTGTGTATGCAGAGCTAAAACGTGTCTTTGTATCTGTATATTCGAATGGATATTCTTGTACAGCATCTTCAAATAAATCCATAGAGTCATTATAAAATTCTGGATGTTCATCGGCATAGTCTTGAATATCTTCTAAATAAACAACGGATTTCCCTCTACCAATATCATTAAAAATAAAATCAATCAACACTTCTTCATGTTCGTACAATGTATCTGGTTCTTTCACTAAGGTAAATCCATAACCATTTCTACCATCTATAATGCGAACACATTTTTTACGAACTAAATCTAATAGAGTTGCCCCAACATCTTCACTTGCTATATAATCATGATAAATTTTATCTGTCATAATAGCAGGTGTAATATCTTTTGGAATATCATATAGATGATTTGGTACATAAGGGATGCTTTCTTTCCATTTTTTATATGGTCTAATCACAAAAGGATAGACACCTATCAATGTTAGTCCTAAAAAACCTGCAATATAAGGTGAAACCGTTTCAGCCATTTGTTTGTTTTTAAGACGCTCTGCTTCTCTTCTCATTGGCTCTTGTGCTAAATAGGCTTCCTCAGCAATGATTTTGTCCCATTTATTTTCATTTATTAAATGGAGATTGCTAGCTGTAACACTAGGCGGAAATAAGACATGTGCTTCAACAAACTGCCCACTTGAATTATGGCTTGTCGTTATTGTGACACCTTTATAGTCATCATCAATTTTCACTTCTCCATTACCACTTCCACCATGCGCCCATGCACGTAAAGTTTCTTTCGTTAAAGACTGTGGCAATGTTATATGAATATGTATGTTTTCTTGAGGAATTTCAAATCTTTTCCCAATCAATTTTCGATTAAATTCGGCTGCATCTAAATAATTGATAATATAATGCTTTAATCTATATTTAAAAACAAGACGTTTTTGTGTATCTTCCATTGGTAGAAAGATTTTAAATTTCAAATAATCACCGTTATTATCTAATAAATACGTTTGTGGATTTTCAGACTTATTTTGTGTCAATGGTATCAATTCATTATTTTCAAGTAATGATACGGATATATCTTCTATTTGTGTTTTATTTGACCCATCTTCTCGTTTATCTAAATTATAAAATACACCATTATATTTTCCATAAGCATCATAAAGAATACTTTCCGTTATATCGACATCACCATTTTCCTGTATTTGTGCATCAATTTGATAATCTTTTATCGTTAGTTCTCTTGCATAACTCACTTGAAAAGGTACTATAAACAAAAATAAACTAAAGATAAAAACCCATTTTGTATATTTTCTCATTTTCTTCACCCCGTACTTTCTACACTATAAGTATAGCATAAAACGGAGGTGAATAATCGTACTTTAGGTGTATTTTATGTCGCAAACACGAAGGAATATAAAAATGTAAAGTATGCAATATGAACGACTAAAAACAGAAATGCTCCACATATACATATCGTGCGATGATGTTTTCATCTCAAGGCACTCATCGCCAATACAACACTGGATACAATAGCCAGTATATATAAATACGGTATATAGTGATGATACATTTGAACGTTCATAAATGCGAAAATATCGCATAAACACATCACTAAAACTATTGCATAGACCTTTTTTTCATTTTGTTCCCACTTTCATTTTATTCCCCTACCTCTAACTTTATATTTCATTATCACTGTACGCAAAAGCCAGATAAACATACCAATACTGTATTTTATCTGACTTCACGCTATTATTTCACCAATGTATCAATGTCTTGTTTAATGGTAAACAAAGTCGTTTCTGCTGTTTGTAAATCTTGTGCTTTTACACCAATATAAAATTTGATTTTTGGTTCTGTTCCACTTGGGCGAATAGCAACCCATGTCCCGTCGGCTAAAAGATATTTTAAAACGTCTGATTTTGGCATATCTAATGGTTTCACATCTCCATTTTCCAACGTGATTGCCGATGTGGAAAAATCTTGTGTTTCGACAATTTGAATACCTCCAAATGTTTGGAGAGGTTCTTGTCTGAATTGTGTCATTAAGGCTTTGATTCTAGCAATACCTTCAATGCCAGCAAGTGTCACAGAAATTGTTTTTTCTAAGAAGTAACCGTGTTTTTCATATAATGCTTGTAAACCGTCATATAATGTTTTGCCTTGTTTTTTATAGTATGCAGCTACTTCTGCAATCAATACTAATGCTTGAATGGCGTCTTTATCACGAACAAATGATTTGACTAAATAACCATAGCTTTCTTCAAAACCAAACATAAAAGTTTTACTTCCGTCTGCTTCATATTGTTTAATTTTATCAGCAATAAACTTAAAGCCTGTTAATACATTAACCATTTCTGCACCATAAGATGTTGCAATTGCTGTTGGTAATTCACTAGATACAATAGATTTTGCAATAACACTATTTTCTTTTAAAGTACCTGCTTGTTGATGTGCATTTAAAATGTAATCGACCATTAAAGCGGCAATTTGATTTCCTGTTATTACTTGGTATTCGCCATTTGGTAGTAAAACGGCCGCACCCAAACGGTCTGCATCTGGATCAGTTGCCACTAAAACATCCGCTTGTTTTTCTTTTCCTAGTGCAATAGCATAATCAAACGCATCAGCATCTTCTGGGTTTGGTAAGCGTACTGTTGAAAAATCAGCATCAGCTACGGCTTGTTCTGGTACAAGATAGACAGATTCAAAACCTGCTTGTTTTAATGCTTTTTCACCAAGCATTTGTCCTGCTCCATGAAGTGGTGTAAAGACAAGTGTCATTTTTTGACTCATTTCTTTTACAAGCTCTTTATTGATTGTCACAGTGTCTACATGTTCTAAATAACGATTATCCAGTGCATCTGATTGCCAGTGTAATAGATTTTGTTCCAGTAATGCTTCTTCTGATAACACATCAATCGTCAATGGATTATCAATAGAACGAATAAATGTTGTTAATGCATCGGCATCTTGTGGTGGCATTTGTCCACCGTCTTGTCCATATACTTTATAACCATTGTAATTAGCTGGGTTATGACTTGCTGTTATCATAATACCGGCAAAGGTTTTTAATTCACGTACCGCAAAGGATAATTCTGGTGTTGGTCTTAATTCTTCAAAAACATAAGCCGGAATACCGTGCGTGCCTAATACACGAGCCGATTCAATCGCAAATTCTTTTGATTGATGTCTAGAATCGTAGGCAATGGCAACACCACGTTGTTTTGCTTCTTCCCCAACACTTTCTATAAATAAGGCTAACCCTTTTGTTGCTTGTCGAACTGTGTAAATATTCATTCGGTTAATACCTGCACCTAGAACACCACGCATACCTGCCGTCCCAAAACTAAGCGGTTCATAAAAAGCATCTTCTGCTTGTTTATCATCATAACAATTTAAACTTTCTTTTACTTTCTCATCTAAATTATCAAAATTTTTCCATTGTTCATAGGTTGTTTCCCAACTCATACAGTAAAACCTCTTTCTATTTTTTGTCATTAAAACGTTTTATTTTTGTTATTTATATTTTATTATATTCCTTGATATTAAGCAAGATTGATACGTTTTCACTTGACCTATTTATAATAAATAGCATACTATGTAAAGTAAGAACTCATCATGGAGGGAACTATGTATAAACAGCTCGCTAAATCGCTTATTTTTTATCTTATCTCCGCACTCGGTATTAGTTTGACTATTAAAGCCAATATAGGTGTTAGTAGTTTCAATGCATTAAATGTTGCTGTGTCAGATGTGACACAGATTAAAGTTGGAACAGTCACGACAGGTATTAACTTTTTCTTTTTAAGTATGTGTGTTTTTCTTGATAAACAGCGTACAATTAAAAAATATGTGTTAATGATTGTGTCCTTAATCTGTTTTGGGAATGTCGTTAATATCATACTCTATTCGATTTTAGCGAATGTTCATATAACGATATACCCTTTACAAATTCTGACTTTTATACTAGGAACAATTATTGGCGGTATTGGAACGGGTCGTGTTTTATATTACGGCACACTAAAATTTCCAATTGAAACACTATGTCAATTACTTGAAGCAAAGACAAAACTATCTTTTTCTTTTTACAGATATAGTATTGATGTCGTATCCGTTATTCTCTCATTAGGATTATCTTTTTATTATCATCTTCCTTTATATGTAAGAGAAGGGACAATCATTAGTTTATTTTTACTATCAAGTGTTATCCATTGGGCAAACAGTAATTTCCAAAAACATTAAGCATATCGTAAAATCCCCCTAGACGAACTGCCATTATGTTGGTTCGTCTAGGGGGGTTACTATCACATCAATTTCTTTTGTAATTCATTCATCTTTATCATCACATCCATTGGAGTTAAATGTGACATATCCATTGTACGTAGTTCTTGTAGGACATCTTTTTCTTTTAACTCCAACTCTTCAAATAAAGATACTTGTTCTTGTATCGGTTCTTTTGAAATCGGTACATCTTTTTGACCCACTTCTAATCGCTCTAAAATATGTGTTGCTTCCAATAACAATTCCTTAGGTAATCCGGCTAATTGTGCAACATGTAATCCATAACTTTTATCTGCTGGGCCTTCCATTAGTTTATGCAAGAAAATAAGCTCTCCATTTTCTTCAATCGCACCTACATGAACATTTCTTAATCCTTTTAGTTCTTTATCTAAAACAGTTAATTCATGATAGTGAGTTGAAAATAATGCTATGGCGTGCACATGA
This sequence comes from Granulicatella sp. zg-ZJ, assembly GCF_010892355.1. Lineage (NCBI taxonomy): Bacteria > Bacillati > Bacillota > Bacilli > Lactobacillales > Carnobacteriaceae > Granulicatella > Granulicatella sp. zg-ZJ. The sequence continues at coordinate 29,371 of NZ_WNJY01000016.1, forward strand.
TGATGAACATATCGTAAAATAGCTTCTGCTAGTGCCATACCGTCGTATGTTGCCGTTCCTCGCCCAATTTCGTCGAATAATAACAAACTTTTTTCTGTGGCATATTGTATAGCTTGATTTGTTTCAAGCATTTCAACCATAAATGTGCTTTGTCCAGAAATCAAGTCGTCTGCTGCACCAATTCGTGTAAAAATACGGTCAAAAATTGGTAATTCTGCTGTATCAGCAGGAACAAAGCAACCCATTTGTGCCATAATGACCGTCAGTGCTAGTTGACGCATAAAGGTACTTTTCCCAGACATATTTGGACCTGTTATCAATAATAATGTATTATCGTCTGACATGACTAAATCATTTGGAACATATTTATGGATGCCAATAACTTTTTCAACGACTGGATGACGTCCATTTTTAATAAAAATGGTTTGTTGATGTTGATGTAAGATTGGCTTCACATAATGATATTGTTCGCTGACATACGCAAAAGATTGTAACACATCAATGCTGGCTACTTGTTTTGCCAATAATTGTAAAGCAGCACTGTATTGTTTGATTTGTTCACGAATAGATACAAATAATTCGTATTCTAATTGAACAGATTTTTCTTCAGCTTCTAAAATAATACGTTCTTTTTCTTTTAATTCGGGAGTTATAAACCTTTCTGCATTCGCTAGTGTTTGTTTACGATCGTATTGTCCTTCGGGCAGTAAATGTAAACTTCCTTTCGTCACTTCGATATAGTAACCAAATACTCTATTATACCCAATTTTTAATGTTTTAATACCAGTTTTTTCACGTTCTTGCTGTTGTAAGTTCGCAATCCATTGTTTGCCATTAACCATTGCATCACGATATTTATCTAATAACTCATCATATCCATTTTTTATAACGCCCCCTTCTTTTGTAGAAATCGGTGGTTCGTCTATAATGGCATTTTCAATTAAATGAGTAATATGATCTAAAGAATCCATTTGTTCAAGCGTATCTGTCCATTCACCTGTTTCATTCATCAATAATAAATATTCTTTGATCATTGGAATTTGCTCTAATGACGTTTTGAGTTGTATCAAATCTCTTGCATTTACACTACCAAAAGACACACGTGCTACTAATCGTTCTAAGTCGTAAACCGATTTTAAGGCTTGAACTAAATCCATTCGCTCAAAATAGTGATTCATTAAATTCGCCACTTTTTGTTGACGACTTTCTATCTTACTTTTATCAATCAACGGCTTCTCCATCCATTGACGAAGCATACGTCCACCCATTGCTGTTTTGGTTTCATCTAAAAGCCATAAAAGACTTCCTTTTTTAGTCTTTGTGCGAATACTTTCCGTTAATTCTAAATTGTATTTAGCATTATAATCAAGTTTCAAAAAATGATTGATTTCATATACTTGAACAGGTTGTAAATGAACTAAACTTCTTTTTTGCGTTCTATTCACATAAGCTAATAATAATTGTACAGCTTCTAATTGTTGTTTATGATAAACTGGCTCCAAAATTGTTTCAAACGCTGTACTATCCATATTCTGCTCTTGCTTAGAAAGAACATAAGAGAAATGTTGTTGCAATTGTTTGATGATCGCATCTGGCAAGTTATAGTAGACAATTTCAAAAATATCCAAACTGCGTAATTCATTCAATAAACTCTCATCATTTGAGGTGCTTGTCACTTTTATTTCACCCGTGGCAATGTCTACATACGCCAAATGATACCCTTGTGCATAGATAAGCGATGCTAAATAATGATTTTTTTTATCATCTTTATTTTTAGGATCTAACACTGTCCCCGGTGTAATAACTTGTACCACATCACGTTTGACCATACCTTTTGTTAACTTAGCGTCTTCTAATTGTTCACAAATTGCAATTTTGTAACCTTTGTCGACGAGTGTTTTTATATATTCTTGTGCGGCATGATGAGGCACCCCGCACATAGGCACCGGATTTTGTGCATTTTTATTGCGTGATGTTAATGTAATTTCTAATACTTCTGATGCAATTTTAGCATCATCATAAAAAAGTTCATAAAAATCGCCTAGGCGATAAAACAATAGACAATCCTTATAGTTTTCTTTAACAGAAAAATATTGTGCCATCATAGGTGTCATTGTTTCTGTTTGTTCACTCATTGGATAATCCTTTCTTATTTTTGATAGTGTTCAGCTGCTTTTTTTAATTTGGAAATAATAATTTTCACTTCATCTAAATGCTGTGCATTCGCTCCGCTCGCCAATGGATGTCCTCCACCATCATGTTCTTGTGCAATACTGTTAATCGCAGGTCCTTTAGAGCGTAAGCGGCATCTGTATTTTCCGCTTGGCTGTTCTACAAAAATGCCCCAACAACACACATTTTCAATAGTACCCGGTAAAGATACTATCCCGGCTGTGTCTTCATCTGATAGTCCATATTTGGTTAATAATTTTTGAGATAGGACAATATATGCGACGCCTTGTTTTGTATATTTTAAATGTTGTAATACATAGCCGGATAATTTTGCTGTTTGGATAGACTGCGTTATCATCGCATATTGAATATCTGTCGCTGAAAAATCATAATTTCTTAGAAAACTTGCTAATTGCATTGTTTTTCTAGATGTTGATTCATATAAAAATCGTCCTGTATCACCTACAATACCCGCGTATAAGTGCCTTGCAGTTTCAGATGTTATCATCAAACGTTCTTCATAAACCCATTGTGTAATCATTTCACTCGTACTACTTGCTTTTGTATCCACATAAGAGATGTCACCATAAGGTTCAATATCAGGATGGTGATCAATTTTTACGAGAGTTTTCCCAAGCGTAAATCGTTTATCATCAATTCTAGGTGTATTAGCTGTATCTGTCACAATAACCAATGCGTTTTTGTAACATGAGTCGTCAATCTGATCCATTTGTCCCATAAAAGCTAAGCTATCTATATCTCGACCCACACAATAAACGTGTTTGTCTTTAAAATTTTCAGTAATAATACCTGCTAATCCTAATTGTGAACCAAGAGCATCTGGATCCGGATTTGTATGTCTATGAATAATAATCGTGTCATGTTCATGAATATATGTGGATAATTGTTTAAAAAACATGCCTATCTCCTTTATGTTTTACTAATGACTTGATAAGAAACAACCGCTTTTGCCACAAGTCTATTTTCATTATAGACACCGACATCTATTTTTGTAGAACGTCTATTAGCATCTAAAACATCACATAAAATATGTAATTTATTTTCATTTTGTATAAGTTTAAAATAATAAAGTTGGAGTTGTTCTAAAATAGCTCCTTGTTGATACATTTCATAAATCATTCTTTGGGAGCTTTCTGTAATAATTTCTGCTAAAACACCGTAAGAAATTGTTCCGACACTGTTTAACATTTGTGGTTCAACTTGAAAAATATATTCTTTTTGTTCAAATCCACTTTCATCAACACTATTTAAATTGGAAACAATTTGATCCTCAATGGTATTGCCTACTTGTGGTTGTCGTTGAGATAGTTGGATAGCTTTCATAACATCTCGCCGTGAAATAATGCCAATAAATTGCATATTATCTTCAACAACAGGCAATACATCTAACCCGTCCCAAATCATAATATGGGACACACTCGCAATACTCATATATGTTTTAGCAACAACGGGCGATTTGGTCATTACTTTTTCAATGCTCATATAATCGGGTCTTCTCATAACATCTGCTGCAGCAACAATACCTACTAGTCGTCCTTGTGGTGTAATAACAGGAAAACGTGTATGGTTTGTTGTTTGTGTTAATTCACGATATTTTGCTACGGTATCATCTGTTGTTAAATAAACACTATTATGTAATTCTGTATAAATATTTTCAACAAGGACAATTTCTTTTTTAATAAGTTGATCCGACATAGCACGATTAATTATCGTTGCTACAGTAAAGGTATCGTACGATGTTGTAATAATTGGTAAACCTACTTGATTGGCTAGAGAAATAATATCTGGAGTCGTTTCAAAACCACCCGTGATTAAAACTGCTGCACCACTTTCTAATGCTAAGCGTTGCACACTCGTTCTATTTCCGACAATCATTAAAGAATCAGGTGTAATGTAACGAAGCATGGCATCTTCTTGCATGGCACCAATAATAAATTTATTTAATTGTTTTGTGATACCACTATGTCCGCCTAAAATTTGTCCTTCAACAATTTTTTCGACGGCTTCATACGTCAAACTTTCAAAATTACGTTTTGTTTTTCTTTCGACACGAATCGTTCCAACACGTTCAATCGTAGAAACTAACCCTAATTTTTCAGCCTCTTTTATCGCTCTATACGCTGTTCCTTCGCTAATTTTCATATTTTTGGCAATGGAGCGTACAGATACTTTTTCCCCTACAGCCAAACTATCGATAAATTGAATAATAAGTTCATGTTTCGTCGGCATTTTCTTACCTCTTTCTACACCTACTATATTGAAAATGCACTCATCAAAGATGAATGCATCCTATTAATTGTTTACTTCAACTAAGACATCACGATCAACTAAACCGTCCAATGTAAATTCAAATTTTTCAATAATCATCTCGTTATTTTTTAATTTGTATAAATCAACAGCATTTAAACCATTGCCTGTTGTCGTAGAGATTTTTAATTCTTTTAAATCTTTTGAAACAGTAATTTTTAATTTGAAGTTCTTCTTTTCTGCTCCAATAACATCAAGTGAACGTTGTAATTGAAAGTTTCCTGCTTTTGTTTCTTCAAAGCCATTATCACGTAATGTATATTTTTTACATTTATCACTAATAGAATATGTTTTGTTTAATCCTGATACGGTTACTGTTTGTTGAAATGCCATAACGATCTCCTTATATCTTTATTTTTTTACTGGTTGTATTTGTTCGCTTTTCATTGATGTGTTTTTAACACTCTCAACATGTTTTGCATCTAATAACGATGATACGATGAGTAGCAATGATAATAAAAAGACGCTAAAAATAAGTCTTAATGTATCTTGCGATATATTTGTTTTTTGTATTCGTTTTTTCATACGTCACCTACTACTATTGATATATCTAGTTTATCATATTTTACCTAAATTAGCACTTATTAGAATGACGCTTATAAATTAAAAAGTAATGTGGATAGGCATTTTTTTCATCAATAACCCCTTCTATGCGTTCGATCAATTCAAATTTTGTCATATCCAATTTAGGCATATAAGCATCACCGTCAAATGTTTCATCAATAATTGTTTGATAAATCATATCCACATTATCAGCAAACATACTAAATACTTTTGCACCACCTACAATATAAATATTTTGTTGCTGACTTAAATCCATAATATCTTGCACACAATGACAAACCTCTGCACCTTCTACTTGATAAGATTTATCGGTAGTTAAAATAATGGTATGTCTATAAGGTAATAATCGTTTTCCCATACCTTCAAATGTTTTTCGACCCATTACAATGGTTTGATGCAATGTTGTTTTTTTAAAAAATGCTAAATCATTAGGCAAATGCCACGGCAATGTTCCTTTATTTCCGATTAGTCCATTTTTATCTTGTGCAAATACAAATATAATCATATATATCTCCTTTTTTCTCGTCTACTCTATGTTACAGATTTCTTTATAAAAAATCTAGTAAAATATATTAAAATCTCTTTCTAATAATACAAAAAAATGATGTTGGCGGGGACCACCAACATCATTTTTCATAAGCGGCAAACGACTTTCACCACTGGAATATCTTATGTTTACATCACATCTAGCCTTCTAAAATACTAGCAATCTTTGTCATAATTAAATCAAGTGCAACTTGGTTAGAAACACCTTCTGGAATAATCACATCTGCTAGTCGTTTTGTTGGTTCGATAAATTGATGATGCATTGGTTTAACAACTTCTAAATATTGTTGAATAATAGAGTCTAATGAACGTCCTCTTTCTTCAATATCTCTCTTAATACGACGAATAATACGCAAATCATCATCTGTATCTACATATATTTTAATATCCATTAAATGACGTAAACGCTCGTCCTCTAAAACAAATAGCCCTTCTAAAATAATGACGTCTTTCGGTGCTTGTAAAATCACTTCCGAACTTCTTGTATGGTTCACATAATCGTATACTGGTTTTGAAATAGATTCAAAATTGATTAGTTTTTGTAAATCTTGAACTAATAAATCTCCGTCAAAAGCATTTGGATGATCGTAATTTGTTTTTAATCTTTCTTCAAATGTTAAGTGATCTTGATTTTTATAATAAGAATCTTGTTCTAATAATAAAATCGACAATCCGGGAAATGATTCTAAAATCTTACGGCTCACAGATGTTTTTCCACTACCAGATCCACCTGTTACACCAATGACAATAGGCTTTTTATTCATAAGTTATTCCTTTCTAAAAAACAGCTTTTGACAAATATGATTTGTCAAAAGCAATTTATTATTTATTATTCACATATTTTTCAACTAAAGCTTCGTGTTCTTGTAATGTTTTCGCAAAATACACAATACCTGTTTTGACATCCGCTACAAAATAAAAATACTCTGTTTTATCTGGATTTAGTGTTGCAGAAATCGCATCTTCACTTGGCGAGTTAAATGGTCCTGGTCCATATCCTTTATATTTATATAGGTTATATGGTGAATCTACTTCTAAATCTTTAAATGTAACCAATTCTTTATGCTCTCCTAAAGCATACAACACACTAATATCTGATTGTAATGGCATATCTTGTTGTAAACGATTATCAAAGACACTTACAATTTTTTTACGGTCATCTGTTTTAACACCCTCTTTTTCTGCTAGAGAGGCAATCGTTAAGACTTGATGCACATCTTTACTACTATCAATCATCACTTGATAATAATGTTGCATCACACTATCCATTTTTTTGACCATTTTTTCAATCATTGATTTTGCTGTATCATCTTTAACATAATCATACGTTGCAGGGAATAAGTATCCTTCTAATTTGTATTTTAAATCTGTCATTTTAGACATACTTGTCAATAATTTTGGATATTTTTGGACTAATTCATTTACAAAAGTATCGTCTTTAATGGCTTCTAAAAACTCATCTTTTGTAATAGGTGTAGATTTGCCAATCGTTTCAGCAATTTGTGAAATTTGATCTCCCTCACGTACAAGTACCGTTGCTAAAACAGCATGGTCAGATGTTCCTCCACTTTTCAATACACCGATAATATCGTCAAGCGTCATAGATGGAGATAAAGCATAATTTCCTGCTTTTAAAGTCCCCACATCTTTTGTTTTTAAATAAAAATTAAACACTGTTGCATTGCGAATAATTTTCATTTCTTCCAATGTTTTAGCTAAATCTTTCATAGAAGAACCAACAGATACATTTACTTCAATTTTTTCTTTATTATTTGTATCATACGGCTGTAAATTGTACTGAATAGCCCCGTATGCTGTAATAGCCCCTATCGTTAGCACACATAAAACAATCGTTACAATAATAAAGACAATTTTTCTTGAAATACGGTTTTCACGATCGTATCTTTGCTTTCTCGTTCGTGTTTGTCTTTCTAAATCACTTTTATTATAAGACATAGTAACTCCTTTTTTCCTATTTTAGTGTTATTATACTGCATATTTCTTCAATGTTTCAACTAAAGTTTTTATTTCTTCTAAAGTATTCATTTCTGAAAAAGAAATACGTAAAGATTCACTTGCTCTTTTTTCATCTTGAAACATGCTCAATAAAATTCTACTTGGTTTTAAACTTCCTGCAGAGCAAGCTGAGCCTGCAGATACCATAATACCCGATAAATCAAGCTGAATCAACAATTTACTTGCAGGAATACCTTTAAACCACACATTCACAATGGTTGGGACTTTTCTTGTTTCTTCCATAGAACCGTTTACTTCATAATCAATCTCTGTTTTGGATAATTCACTTAATAGCGTTTCTTGAAGTTGTACTATGTGCTTTTGTTTGTCTGTCAAATGCAGTTGTGATATAGCTTTAGCAAATCCAGCGATACTTGCGACATTTTCTGTACCAGACCGAACGCCCTGCTCTTGTCCACCACCATGTAGCAATGGTTGTACACGAACACCTTTTTTCACAAATACAAATCCAGTACCTCGTGGCCCATGTACTTTATGCGACGATACACTTAGCATATCTGCGCCTAATTTTTTAACATCTATGGGTAAAATACCATAAGCTTGAACAGCATCTGTATGCAATAAAATATCTTTATCTTTTAATAATTCAGCAATTTGTTCGATAGGCTGCACTGTCCCAACTTCATTATTTACGTACATGACACTAATAAAACTTGTATCTGGTCGAATCGCATTTTTGACATCTTGAATAGAAATAACTCCCGATTTATCGACTGGCAAATACGTCACATCAAATCCTTTTTTTTCTAATTCTTCCACTGTATTTAAAACCGACGGATGCTCAATTATGCTTGTAATAATATGTTTTTTTGTCACATCACGATACGCCAAACTATGCAAAGCAAAATTATTTGATTCTGTTCCACCACTTGTAAAAATGAGTTCATCAGATGTTGCACCAATGGATATCGCCAAACTCGTTCTAGATTCATCTAATATTTTTTTTGCTTGTCTGCCCGCTTGATATGTACTAGACGGATTTCCATAAACATTCATCATGGTATCTGTCATAGCACTAATAACGTCTGGTAGTGGTATTGTTGTTGCTGCATTGTCTAAATAAATCATATTTTTCACCTATTTCCATGACACATCAAGTGTTAATAACTGTTCTAAATTTTCGAGATTTTGTTTATCATGTTCAAAGACATCAGAAAATTCCATATTAGGCGACAACAATTTTTTTGCTTGTTGTACATATTTCTTGCCTTTTTTTAAATCTTTTTGTATATACAATACATACATTGCATGAAGCAATGGTTTTTGTGCCAAATACTTCATCAATGTTTTGTCTTTATATAAATTTGTTGCTTTTTCTATATCACCTGTTATGATATATGTTTCTAGTAAGATAGCATTGGACATCGCTCTTAAAATATCATTTTCTGTAAATGAACCGTAGTATTCCAAAGCTGTTTTTACTTCATCAAATTCTTTTTTATAAAACGCTTGAGTATAATACTGAATATAGGCTGCTTCTACTAAAATCCCTTTTTCTAATTCGGGTAATACCAATTCAAAATTTGTTAATTTTTCACTGTTTAATTCTGCTTCATATAGTCGATTATTTTCATAGAATAAATCAAAACGTTCAGGATGTTTTTTTAACTCCTGAATACGAGCACCGTCTGTAATACCCATTGGAAAACTATTCATAAGAAATAAAAAGACATGCATCATTGCAAAAGGAACATATAACAAACTTTGACGAACGTAGGCTAAGCCAAAAAAGAGAATACAAAAACAAATATGTGTGATTAGTCCTCCACGAAGCATCCATAAAGAGTGGTTCTGTCTATCTTTTGCGATACCTGCATATTGTGCAGCACCACTAAAAATGGATGGTTTTTTTATGAAATGCCATTCTCCACCTTTTTTAAACCACTGAAATGAACCTATTCCTATGACTAGAGTACGATAACCTGTTACTTTTCCAAAAAAAGTATGTCCTAATTCATGTATGATATAAAACACATTTAAACTTATAAGATACACACAAAAATATAAGATAACTAAAGGTAATTCTTTTAAAGAAGCAGCAATAAAACCTGTTAAAAAAGCTGTTAAAAAAAATAAAATTGTTAGAACAATCATAAATCCTGTTTTATATTTCTTATTCATACCAATCGTCCTTTTCTGTAAATAACATTTTTAACACATCTGTTGTCAATCGTCTTGATTGGCCTTTAGCTGGAAAAATATGCATCATCATCATTGGATTAAAGTTTGCTTCAATAATGCCATAATTAGAGTTAGAAGAAGCCGGTACTTTTATATCCGGAATAATTAAATCGACACCACACACTCTTGCAAACATCGCTTTTGTAATATTCTGTGCAATATCTTTATAACTACTATCCACCTCATCTGTCATATCAATAGAATCTCCACCCGTACTAATATTTGAATTTGCTCTTAAATACGCTATTTCACCTTGATTTAAAACAGTATTCACAGTAAACCCTTGTTCTTTTAATTGAAGTTGCTCAATATCTGATAATTCAATTTGTTTCAGAGGTGTTGTTTTCCCATCACCTCGTAAAATAGATTGATTTTTCATATCGACTAACTCTTTAATCGAATGTAGCCCATCTCCAATTACATTAGCTGGTACACGTAATAAAACAGCTTTCGTTTTACCATCAATGACAAAGAAACGATATTCTGTACCCGCTATAAAGTCTTCAATCATGATTTCTTTATCTTCTTTCAAGGCAATCGTGACAGCTTGTTTAAAATCTTCTTTATCACGCGTCCCATTTTGGAAAATAGTGATACCTAAGCCATAGTTTGTTGATTTAGGTTTAATAACAATCGGTTTTCCAGACACAAGTGGAAATTGTTCCATTGCTTCATCAACCGTTTGACATTGAATGCTGTGCGGAACTTTAAAACCTGCTTTTTCAAGAACTTTTTTTGTCACAACTTTGTTTTCCATAATCAATGGTGAAATATAACTATCCTTACTTGTCATATTCCCATTTTTAACATATTCATCATGATTTCTGTATGTTAGTTTTAAAAACTGATCATGTTCATCTAACAACTCAACATGTATACCTTGTTGAATTGCATCTGCCATAAAGGCTTGTGTAGATAGTTCCATATTTGAAAAAGCACTCAATCCAAATGGTTTTTCAACTGCCTCTTTTTTGTATTGTTTTGCCAATGACAAACCTACTTCGAGCATATCTCCTTTTTCTTCATACAACATCCATAATTTTCCTCCGACTGTTTCCTCTGGATATAGAAGTTGATGCTGTTTTTCACAAATAATATCAATATCTTTTTGAGAAAACTGACAGTACTGTGCCATATCTAAAAATTGTTCAAATAACCATTGTCCTTCTTCGATATAAAGTGGTAAATCAAGTGGATGTGATAATGCTGTTTTTTCACTTTTTTCTTTACCTAGCATTATATTTTCATCGCTTTCTTCTAACCACAACATTAACATAATAAATAGATGAATAAAACGTGCATCTTTTTCCAAAATACCGTAAGGTGCAAAAGGATTTAAATCAAACAAGCGATATTCGACATATTGAATGCCTTTTTCTAAAAATTCAACAACAGACGATGCTCCTCTAAAGCGAACGCTTGAGTAAAATTCTTTTTCGGCAATTAGTTTTTTCGTATCTACAAGTTGTCTAAGCGACGTCACATAGTCTGTCAAGCTATCAAAAGATACTTGAATATCGTCACTATTCACGTAGCCATATCGGCTTGCTCGAATACTTTTTACGGGTTTGTTTAAATGCTCATGATGGTCGTAATATTTTTCATCTACTAAAGAGGACGCTCCCAATAGATAAACCAATACCCATTGATAACGCATAAACCGTCGAGCGACTGTCATATAAACATTATTTTGAATATCTGAAAGGGTTTCGGTATCTTGTTTGAGTTGTTCTAAAAAGGCTGTTGAAAACCCCATATTAAAATGTATGCCTGATACCATTTGTTTATATTTACCATATTTTTTAGATAAATACTCACGATAGGCAGTATCCGTTTCATTTAATTGTGCTTCTAAAATATCTGTTTCATGTGGCAGCAACATCGGCATACTTAAAGGCCAAATATACTCATCCTCTGGTAATTGTCGTAATGTCACTTCATGAATGGCACTTAAATATCTCAATGCATCTGTTTCTGATTGGGTTGTTGCTGTAATCAATTCAAGTTGTGATTCTGCAAAATCCGTTTGAATATATGGATGATATGCTCTATCTCCAAAGTTTTTAGGATGCAATGTTTTGGCAATATGTCCTGAACTTGTTACACGTTGCCCTTCTTTTTCAATACCAAATGTTGCTTGTTTAAAAAGACCTTGTAATTGTTTTTGTAAAATTCTCTGTTTCATTTTCTGACTCCTGTATCATTGTTTTTAACAACGCTAATTCAAGTAATAGGTGTTTATCCGTTGTGTTTGTTTTTAATGCATAATCCGTTTCTGATAATATTTGATAATAAACAATCATATCCTTTAAATGATAAGCATTCGACTGTTTCATCGCTAGTTGAACACGATATGGATGCTGCTTTAATTGTTTAATAATATCTTGTTGTTGATAGCCTTTTTTTTCTAAAATTGTGACTTGCATCAATAATCGAAACTGCCCTAATAATAAAGCAAGTAACTTAATCGGTTCTTCTTTTTGTAAAATCAGTTCTCGATAAATCAATAATGCCTGTTCCACATTTTTTTTCAAAACAGCCTCAACAAGTGTAAAGACATTACTTTCCAAATGTTTGGGCACTAGGGATAATACACTATCTTTTGTGATTTTCTTTGTATCCATTGTTGCTAAAAATAGTTTATCCACTTCATTCATTGCTAAAGATAATTGATAATCGACTCTCTCTAACAACAACGTCAAAACCTGTTTATCAATAGCATATCCTTCTGCTAAAATAACATCTTGTATAAAATGTGACGTTTCTTTTTCAGACAGTGGATTAACATCAATGTATTCTGCAACTTTTTTTAATTGTTTTACGACTTTCTTACGATTATCAACTGTATCAAAAGGAGCCAAAACAACTAAAATTGTATCTTGATTTGGTTCTTCTAAATAAGTTAAAAAAGTTTCTAACGCTCCGTCTGTAACAGATTTTGTTTTTTCTTGTAATAAAAAGGTAGGTTGCTCTAATAGAATAACTTTCTTTTCTCCAAAAAAAGGCATGCTCAATGCATCTTCCACAACATATTCTAAACTTGTATCTTGTGCATTATAAATGGAAATATTTAGCTCTCTTTCCTCTTGCGTTAACACATCATTTAAAAATGTTTGTTTGACTAAATTCATCAAATATGTTTCTGTACCTTGAACAAAGTATACCGGTTCTAATTGTCCTTTACGAATCTTTGATAATACTTTTTGCACTTTCTCACCTACTCTTCCATATTGTTGATATTGTATCATAAATTCAGCTATTCTTATATACGAATTGCTCTATAATCAATAGCACAAATTAAAATGTCGACAGTCTTTTTTCGTATCAGACGTTAAGTTGTACGGCTTACCACGATGTACACGATACATCGCTCGTTCTCTACTACGTGTGAGAACGAAGCCATTCGTACCATAACGTCT
>NZ_WNJY01000017.1:0-42549 GCF_010892355.1 Granulicatella sp. zg-ZJ
TATTTTAATCATACAACACCATTCTCAGTGGCAGAAAAAGAATGTGAAAAAGGTAGTGAATGGTTAATGCCATTCACTACCAACATACTCACTATTTCTCTCCACCAACACAATTTGACGAAGAGCCGATATATTTTGAATAGTATTTTCATTTGGATAAGACTCCATTTTTTTACTACCTACATATAGAGATAGTTCACTACTTACTAAATAATCTTTATCTGATAGGTTTTTGACGTCATATATTACTTTTAAAACACGTTCAGGATTTGATTTATCAAATTGATTACGTTGATCCGTAAATTCTGCACTTTTTATGGTGATTTCAGCAACACCTTCAAATGTAATGGTATCACCTATTTTATATGATTTTTTAGCAGCCATAGTTGTTGTCGTTGTATTTTCTACTTTTGTGGTGTCTTTTTGATTATCTTTTTGTACTGTTTCTGTTTTGCTAGAAGTATCTTTTTGCTTATCTTTTGCTAATTGTGAACCAATTCCTCCAATAATAACAAGTGCGCAAACAATAATAAACTATTTACTTTTATAAAAAGGTTTCTGTTTCTTTCTTTTATTGTATAACGCTTTTCTTGATGTAGTCATAATCCTATCTCCTTTTCATGTTATTATAATATTATGTTGTATGTATATTATATTGAGTTTGGAATACTTAGTCAATGTTTCATTCAACAAGATAGACTAATATGTTTCATCTACTAGTTTATTTGATGAGTAACAATAATAAAAAACCGATACATGTATTTGTGTCGGTTCTTTATGTTATGCTCAGTCTTGCTCGGTTAGGAGAAAGATAAATGATTAACGGCGTTTTTTGGGACAGATTTCACAGCCGATGCCGTCGCCATCTCTATCTAAATGTTTAGCATATCCGGGTTGTCCTGCGTAAATGGGAGCTTTTCCTGCTTCACATACATCTTTGCAATTACGATAATAAACATTAGTTTGTGTTTCTTCTTGAACTTCTTGAGTTTCTTCGGTTTGAGGAGGCACAATATTTGTTTGTCCACTGTTCGTATTTTGAGAGGGTTGTATATTATTTGATATGTTTTGTTTCGTTTTGTTTTCTTTTGTATGATGTGGTGTATTTGATTCAGTATTTTCTGTATCGCTCGCATGATGCGTAGTACTTTGTGTAGTCGTTGTCATTTGTGTTGTTGTTTTGGAAGTAGTCGTGGTTGTGCGATGTGTTGTTGATGTTGATATTGTCGTATTTATTTCAGATGTCTTTTCTATTGTCTTTTCTGTTTTTGTTGTGTTATCGCAACCTGAACATACTAAGCAGTATGAAAGAATAGCCGCAAAGATTATTTTTCGTCCCATAAAATCTCTCCTAATATGATAAAGATACCGCTTACTTGTTCTTTATGATACAACTTTTAAACATTACTTGCAAATGTAAAATAGACGATTTTTCATGTTGAATATGATAGAATAAACATGATATCTATATAAAATGAGGTAGATGACATGAATGAATTAGGATATAAAGCATTAAACTCTATACAAGATAACCAAATGGAACTAACAGTACAATTATTTCAAAAATCAGTATTACAAGCTATGAGTGATAATGAAGAAAGTGATGCGTATGATGTTATTGTTTCTTTTGCACAACTAGGGTTTGTGGAACATGCAATCGAAAATTGTGAGCATGCCTATCAACTTTGGGAAAGTGAAGATTGGTTATTATTGTTAGCCGAATTAAAAGTGGAGATAGATGCTTTAGATGAAGCACTGGAGCAGTTATTGATGATACCTGAGCAGTCACCATTGTATGTTAATGCTTTGTTAATGATTGCTGAGATTTATCAAATTCAAGGTGTGTATGAGGTTGCACAGTATAAATTAGAATTGGCAAAAGATATGATGCCAAATGAACCAATTATTGATTTAGCATTGGCAACCTTGTATCAATTTATGGGAGAACACCAAAAAGCGTTACAACACTATGAAGTGGTACTACAACAAGAAGATGAGTATGATATGGTGGATATTTATTATAAAGCAAGTAAGTCATTGATTGCTTTAGGAGAATTTGAAGAAGCAATTTCGTATTTAGAAAAAATAGATATGACAAATCATCATTCAGAATCGTTATTTGAGTTGGCATTATCGTATTATCAGCTAGAAGAATATGAGCGGGCATTAAAATGGTTTGATGCTTTATTAGTGAGAGATCCAGACTATTTATCAGCACATTATTATATGGCAGATGTGTATACAAAATTAAAACAGTTTGATAAAGCAAAAGCGTTATTAAGAAAAGCGTTGAAAGAAAATCCTTATCAAGCAGCGTTATACATACAATTATATCAGATTGAAAAAGATATTGACGTTTTAAAAGAAGCGATTGTATATGTACCAGATGATATTCAAGTACAATTATTATATGCACATCGTCTAAAAGAGTTGGAAGATTATGAAGAGCTTGTAGCGTATGTGGAACCATTATTGACAGATGAGGAAGATAGTGAGTTGTATTGGTTACTAGCCTATGCTTACGGTAAGCTAGAAGATGATGATAAGGCACAAAAATATTATGAGTACGCCTATCCAATCTATCAAGAAGAGATTACTTTTTTACAAGAGTATGCATTATATTTACGTGAAATTGGTCAGCGAGATAAGGCAAAACAGATGATTGCTAAAATTAAGCAATTAGATCCTTTGTGGGAAATATATTAAGGAGATTATATGTTAAAACACCATTTATTTCAACAAGCATTACCTGTTCTTGAGCAAATCGAAAAAGCGGGTTTTGAAGCGTATTTTGTCGGCGGTTGTGTGAGAGATGCTTTATTAGGAAAGGATATTTCTGATGTGGATATTGCCACGAGTGCTTTTCCACAAGAAGTGAAACATATTTTTAAAAAGACAGTAGATGTTGGTATTGAACACGGAACAGTAATGGTGTTATTTAACGACAACACTTATGAAGTGACGACGTTTCGTACGGAGTCAACGTACCAAGATTTTAGACGACCAGATAAGGTAGAATTTGTACGTTCTCTTGAGGAAGATTTAAAACGACGTGATTTTACAATCAATGCATTGGCAATGGATAGACGAGGTCATTTGTATGATTTTCATAACGGGCAAGTTGATTTACATCATCAGTGTATTCGTGCCGTGGGATGTGCACATGAACGGTTTCATGAAGATGCGTTACGTATGATGAGAGCCGTGCGTTTTGCTGGGCAACTAGGATTTGAGATTGATGATAAAACGCAAGAGGGTATTGAAAAAAATGCACATCTATTAAAGAAAATAGCCGTGGAACGTATTCAAGTGGAATGGGAAAAATTGATGATGTCTTCGTTTAAAAAGAATGGGATTGATATATTTCTTAAAACAGGGTTATATAGATATTGTCCAGAATTTGCTGAACATAAAGATGCGTTACAAAGATTGGGAAATGATGTATTCGTACTTGAGACGGATGCTATGTATTGGACAATTTTATTATACTATATGGGTATCAAAGATACAGATGCTAAACAAGTATTAAAAAGTTGGAAATTATCCAATCAACTAATTGATGATGTGAGCATTTTGTTACGTATTTTGTTTTTTAGAAAAGAAAGAGATTGGACGGTTGATGATTTGTTCCAAATCGGGAAAAGATTGTCTGTTCAAGGAGAAACATTGGCATATTTATTATGTTTGACATCAGAAAAAACAGAGGTGGCAGACTTGTATGATGCTTTACCTATAAAAACTGTAAAAGATTTAGCGTTAAACGGTAAAGAAATTATGGCATTGTTACAACAAGAAACGGGTGGAAAATATTTAGGAGAATTGATTGAGAAAATACGTGTGAATGTATTGCATAGTGTGTTGGAAAATAATAAAGAGGAACTAACACGTTTTGTGAAAGAAAATCGTGAGTAAAGACATGAGTGTGAGGTGCTTATGAAAATAAATAGTCAAGTATTGAAACAACGTGTGCAATCTATCAATGCTTTTTTGAAAAAGTATCATGTGATAAAATGGGCAGTATTTATCATGCTTTGTATCAGTTTTGTTTTTAGTAGTTATCTTTTGTTTTTAGCACGTACAACAGATGTAAAAGCGTTAAAAGCCGGGTTGGAACAAACGACAAAAGTATATGATTTACACGATCAAGAAGCGGGGGAATTGTTTAGTCAAAAAGGGACATATGTTCCTTTAGAACAAATTTCTGAGAATATTGTTAATGCCGTTATTTCAACTGAGGATAAACGTTTTTATGATCATCAAGGCATAGATTATATGGGTATTGCGCGTTCTTTGGTAGGTTTTGTCACACATGGGTTTAAGCTAACTGGTGGTGGCAGTACTTTAACACAACAATTAGCAAAAAATTCATATTTAACGCAACAACAAACGTTTTTAAGAAAAGCTCAAGAAATTTTTTTGGCTTTGGAAATCGAAAGACACTATACCAAAGATGAAATTTTAACGATGTATTTAAACCACGCTTATTTTGGACATGGAGTCTGGGGAGTTGAAGATGCCTCGAAAAAATATTTTGGAAAGTCGGCAAAAGATATTAGTGTTTCAGAAGCAGCAGTCATTGCGGGGATGTTAAAAGGTCCGGGATACTACAATCCGATTGATCATGAAGATCAAGCAAAAAATAGACGAAATACAGTATTGCAGTTAATGGCTGATAATGACAAGATTTCAAAGGACATTTTAGATACAGTTTCTCAAGAACCGATTGTATTAAAAGATGCCTATGAAACGGCAACATCTTATAAATATCCTTATTTTTTTGATGCGGTTATTCGTGAGGCAAAAGAAAAGTATGGCTTAGATGAGGAAGATATTTTAACGAAAGGTTATAAAATATACACGACATTAGATCAGACATATCAAGATCAATTAGACAATGCGTATGCAAGAGGAGAGTTATTTCCAAATGCAGATGATGGCACACTTGTTCAAAGTGCTTCGATTTTAGCTGACCCAACAACAGGCGGTGTTATGGCGTTGATTGGGGGACGGGGAAATTATGTGTATCAAGGATTTTCACGTGCGACACAGATGTATCGTCAACCGGGTTCAACATTAAAGCCTTTAGTAGTGTATACACCAGCTTTAGAAAATGGATATACACCAGAATCGATGATGATTGATGAAGAATTATCATATGGAACAGATAACTACACGCCTAAAAACTGGGATCATCAAACAGTAGGTACATTACCGATGTATCAAGCATTAGCCTTGAGTAAAAACACTAGTGCTGTTTGGCTATTGGATAAAATTGGTCTAAAAAAAGGAATTGATAAATTGTATCAATTTGGTATCGAAACAGAAAAGGCAGATCATTATCTGGGTATTGCTTTAGGTGGAATGACAAAAGGAGTAACTCCTCTTGCTTTAACAAGTGCATATACAGCTTTTGCTAATAAAGGTGTTCGACAAGATGCTTATTTTATTCGACGTATTGTTGATGCGACCGGAGCGGTAATTGTGAATAAAACGCATACCGATAGCCAGCGTGTGATGAGTGAGAAAATTGCTACAGATATGACACGTATGATGTTAGGTGTTTATACAAGTGAGGGGACAGGTCAAGTACGATTACCAGCTGGGTTACAAATAGCAGGTAAAACAGGCACAACTGAGTTTGCCGATAAAGGCGTACAAGATCAGTGGGCTGTTGCTTATACACCTGATTTTGTGTTTACTTCGTGGATGGGATTTGATAAGACAGATGATACACATCATTTAAGTATTGACTATCAAAATAGCATTCACCCATTTTTTAATGTTGCTGTGAATAATATCATTGCTGTTTCACCAAAAACATCTTTTGAAACAACATCTATCCAATCTGAAAAGCAAGCAGAACAAGAACAGAAAAAACAAGATTGGTTAAGTGGTGTGAAAGATTTGGGAGAAACATTGAAAAAAGGTGCTGAAAATTTATGGAATGGTGTTATTGATTTTTTCAATGGGAAAAAATAAAAACGTCATACCTCGACATCTGAAGGTGTCAAGGTATGACGTTTATTTTCGGCTCTATAATAAATCGTGTTGGTGGAGAGCTTTTTTTGCTACTAAAAAGAAAAAACGCATTGTAAGACAATGCGTTTTGCTGTGTGATTAAACACGTTCAACTTTTCCAGATTTTAATGCACGAGCTGAAACCCAAACTTTTTTAGGTTTACCATCTACTAAAATGCGAACTTTTTGTAAGTTAGCTTTCCAAGTACGACGTGAAGCGTTCATCGCATGAGAACGTGAGTTACCTGTTTGACTTTTACGTCCAGTAACGAAACATTGTTTAGCCATTGTCTTACCTCCTTTGTCTGTTTAACTGTGAAGAGTATCAAACTTACATTCACATACTCCAATAATTTAGCATATATCGAAAAAAAATGCAAATAGAAAACAATAATTTTTGCTCTTTTTATTTGTAATTATAGTTTAATTATGCTAGAATTTGCAAAAGAAAAACCTTTAATATCGTCCGAGAGACGATCAAGGCAAAAAAGAATGAATGGATTGTTGCATTTGCCTTGATAAACAGTATCAAGGCATTTTGGTTTTTCAATAATAAAAAGGAGCCGAAAAAAATGACAGAAGTAATTGTTGCATTTGATGTATCAACACAAGAGGAATTAGCCTCAATGTTAGATATGTTTCAAGAACCTATTTATGTAAAAATTGGTATGGAGGCAATGTACCGCTTTGGAGCAAGTTTGTTAACACCAATTAAAGAAAGAGGGCATAAAATTTTTTTAGATTTAAAATTACATGATATTCCAAATACCGTGTATCACGCAATGAAACAATTAGCAGCCTTGCCTGTTGATATGATCAATGTACATGCCGGTGGTGGTATTGACATGATGAAAAAAGCTGTTCAAGCAGTCAAAGAAATCAATCCGAATATATTGTGCATTGCTGTAACAGTCTTAACGTCTTTAGATGATAAGGTTGTCACAGATGAATTATTATTAAATCAAGGACTAGAAAAAACAGCCTTACACTATGCTAAAAATGCTAAAGAAGCAGGTATGGACGGGGTAGTATGTAGTGTTCATGAAGTGGAAAAAATTCATGAAGTATGTGGTACTGATTTTTTATGTGTCACACCGGGTATTGCACTGTTAACAACACAAAAAAATGACCAAAAACGTATCGCAACACCACAATATGCCAAAGAAAAAGGCTCTGATTATATTGTTGTCGGTCGTGCTATTACAACAAGTGAAAATCCTTATCAAACATATAAACAAATTAAAGGAGATTGTGATCATGAGTAAAGATATAGCACAAATACTATTGGATACACAGGCAGTTTTTCTATCGGTAGAAAAACCATTTAC
The DNA here is from genome assembly GCF_010892355.1 of Granulicatella sp. zg-ZJ. Classification (NCBI taxonomy): domain Bacteria; kingdom Bacillati; phylum Bacillota; class Bacilli; order Lactobacillales; family Carnobacteriaceae; genus Granulicatella; species Granulicatella sp. zg-ZJ. The sequence continues at coordinate 7,347 of NZ_WNJY01000017.1, forward strand.
GTGGGCAAGTGGTATTCAATCCCCTATTTATTGTGATAATCGAAAAGTATTGGCTTTTCCAAAAGAAAGAGAAACTATTAAACAAGCATTTTTAAATATTTTAAAAGAATATGACTATGATGCAATTATTGGTACAGCGACAGCTGGTATTCCAATGGCAAGTATATTAGCAGATGCAACAAATAAACCATTAGGTTATGTAAGAAGTAGTAAAAAAGACCATGGTAGACAAAATCAAATTGAAGGATTTTCGAAAGAACACAGTAAAGTGATTGTCGTTGAAGATTTAATTTCAACGGGGAAAAGTGTGCTAAAAGTTGTAGATGCATTAAAGGAAGCAGGTATAGAAGTCATTGCTGTTATTGCTATTTTTAGCTATAATATGCACTTATCACAAGAGCAATTTAGTGCATCAGGTGTGTCATACCGTGTGTTAAGTGATTTTAACACATTGATGCAACTTGCTTTAGAACAAGGCATGATTACCTCTCAACAAGAAAAACAGTTAAAGAAATTCCAAAAAAATCCTCAAAATAATGAATGGATACAAGCGTAAAGTTAGTAAGCAAAAGCAATATGATGATATGTTGTTTTTGCTTTTTCTGTTTATTTTTTGTGTTTTTAGAACATTCCTCCCTTTGATTTATAAAGCTTATTTTTGTATAATGGATAATAATGAAAGATGTTCTACAATTTATGTAGCACAATAAGAAAGCAAAGAGGTCATATTCATGATATATCAAGATGATAGTTTAGCGTTACACACAGATTTGTATCAAATTAACATGATGCAAACATATTGGTTAGAAGGAATTGCAGATAAACGTGCAGTTTTTGAAGCGTATTTTAGAAAAGCACCTTTTTCAAGTGAATATGCAGTATTTGCTGGGTTAGAACGATTGGTTCAATATATTCAAGGGTTACATTTTTCAGATACTGATATTGCATATTTAAGAGAGCAAGGACAGTATTCTGAAGAATTTTTAGACTATTTAAAAGCGTTTAAATTTAATGCAACAATTCGTGCACCTCATGAGGGTGAAATTATGTTTGCCAATGAACCATTGGTACAAGTTGAAGGAAGTTTAGCAACGTGTCAGCTAATTGAAACAGCCTTATTAAATATTTTGAATTTTCAAACACTCATTGCCACAAAAGCATCTCGAATACGTACAGTTTGTGGAAAAGATGATACTATTTCAGAATTTGGAACACGTCGTGCACAAGAAATGGATGCAGCAATTTGGGGAACAAGAGCAGCTTATATAGGTGGATTTGATTCGACAAGTAACATTAGAGCAGGTAAAATTTTTGGTATTCCAATTACGGGAACGCATGCTCATGCACTTGTACAAGCATATCGAAATGATTATGATGCATTTAAAGCTTATGCTCAGACACATAAAGATGTTGTTTTTTTAGTAGATACATACGATACATTACGTTCAGGTGTACCAAATGCTATCAAAGTAGCAAAAGAAATGGGAGATCGTATCAACTTTTTAGGTGTTCGAATTGACAGTGGAGATATGGCGTATACCTCTAAAAAAATTCGTGAACAATTAGATGAAGCAGGATTTCCAAATGCTAAAATTATTGCATCGAATGATTTAGATGAAAGAACGATTTTAAACTTAAAAATGCAAGGTGCAAAAATCAATTCATGGGGTGTTGGAACACGTTTAATTACAGCGTATGATCAGCCAGCTTTAGGTGTTGTGTATAAATTGGTTAGTATTGAAGATGAGAATGGCAATATGGTAGATACAATGAAAATTTCAAGCAATGCTGAAAAAGTGTCAACGCCAGGTAGAAAACAAGTCTGGAGAATTACACGTAATAGCGATGGAAAATCTGAAGGAGATTATATTGCATTATGGCATGAAAGACCAGACTTATTAGAAGAATTGTACATGTTTCATCCTGTACATACTTATATCAATAAAACGGTTAAAGATTTTACAGCACGTCCATTGCTTCATGATGTATTCGTTGATGGTCAATTAGTGATTGATTTACCTACTTTAGAAAGTGTTAAACAATATGCAGAACAATCGCTTAATCATTTATGGGACGAATACCGTCGTATTTTAAATCCAGAAAAATATCCAGTCGATTTATCTACAACATTGTATGAACAAAAGATGACCAGTATCGAAGAGATAAAAAAACGTGTCAAAAAACAAGTAAAGGAGGTGAACTAATGCGTCCATTACAACAAAATATTATTGAAACATTAAAAGTCAATCCGATAATAGAGGCTCACGATGAGATAAGGCGTAGTGTTGATTTTTTAAAGCGTTATTTATTGAAAAATCCTTCATTAAAAACATTAGTATTAGGGATTAGTGGTGGGCAAGATTCCACACTAGCAGGAAGATTATCACAGTTGGCTGTCGAGGAATTAAGACGAGAAACTGGAGATAATACATACCAGTTTATTGCTGTGAGATTACCTTATGGCATACAAGCCGATGAAGATGATGCACAAAAAGCATTAGCATTTATTTGTCCAGATAAAGTGATGACAGTTAATATTAAAGATGCTGTCGATGCTACACAAGCAAGTTTAGAAATATCGGGTGTCGTGATTAGTGATTTTAATAAAGGTAATATTAAAGCAAGACAACGTATGATTGTGCAATATGGAATTGCTGGTGCTACGCATGGCGTTGTAGTTGGTACAGATCATGCAGCAGAAGCAGTTACAGGTTTTTATACAAAATTTGGAGATGGTGGAGCAGATATTATGCCGTTGTGGCGATTAAATAAACGCCAAGGAAGACAACTATTGCAATATTTACAAGCAGATGAAGCTTTATATTTAAAAATACCCACAGCAGATTTAGAAGAAGATAAACCATTACTTCCAGATGAAGTTGCTTTAGGTGTTACATACGAAGATATTGATGATTATTTAGAAGGAAAAACCATTTCTGAAGAAGCTGCTGAAAAAATTGAATACTGGTATATACGTAGTCAACACAAACGTCAAATGCCATTAACGGTTTTTGATAATTAAAATATATTTTATTGGGTGGGAAAAATTATGGAAAATAATAATACAAATAATATAGTAGAAAAAATAAAAACGTATGTGATGTCAAATAAGAAAAAAGTAGGCATTATTTCAGGGATTGTCATTGTATGTTTGATTATCATGACAACTGTATTATCTGGACCAATTAGTGTGATAAATGATGTCAAACCGGAGTTTTCTGGTTATGATGGAAGTGGAACGTTAAGCTATAATGAAAAAGAAATTCGTCAAAAAGTGGAAGCTGCTGTTTTGAAAAAATATGGTGCTTCACAAGCAGATATTGATAACACATTACAAGGGGATATTACAAAAGTATTATCTAATATTTTTTCAAATGGGAAAAAATATTTAGAGATACAAAGTGTTTTATCAAGTATCTCTTATAAATTTGACAAAACAAAAGAATTGAAAAATGGCGATAAAGTCATGTTTACAATTAGTGCAACAGATAAAAATGCACCAATTCGACCTGAGAAAAAAGAATTTGTTGTGTCTGGATTGAAAGATGTTCAAAAAGTAAGTGCAGAAGATGTTGTCAAAGATAGTAAAATAAATGTAACTGGTTATAATGGTTTCGGTTCTTTAGAGTACAATCAAGATAAAGTAACGCTTGTATCTAGTAAAAATAAATCTTTCTCAAATGGTGATAAATTAACATTTAAAATAAATGATTACTATATTACTGGAATGAAAAAAGAAGGTAAAGTTGTAACAAATGGTACAGATGAAACGACTGTAACGGTTGAAGGTTTAAAAGAAGTTACCGATATTACGAATTTAAATACACTTATTGATAAGATTGATGATTACGCAAAAGCTGAAAATAAAAATGTACCTGAAAGTAGTTATGAAAAGAAAAAAGAATTTGTACTTGAAAGAGCAACAACATTCTTTAAATACTCAACTTCAAACTATAATTCAACAGATACAATGAATGTGGTCAATATTTATAAAATTACAGAAACAAAAGGTTCTGATACAAAAACATATTATAAAGTATATGGATATACAGTTAAAGTATCCGTTTCTGATAATCAGCTTATCTTAGCCGATTTAAGCAACAATAAATACAGTCTATATGATACATTTGAAGATTTAGAGTCTGCTAAAGTAAGTTTAAGATCTTCTGATTTTGTAGAATACACAAAAAAATAACGTTAAATCCCCTACGCAAACCGCTTAGCTGGTTTGCGTAGGGGATTTCGATTAAACGTATAGAAAAATTGAAAAGTACATAAATCCTGCACCTAACATCACAAATAGATGCCAAATAACATGCATAAATTCGATTTTTTTCATATTGTAAAAAATAGTACCGATTGAGTAACTGATACCACCTAATACAAGAAGTAAAATACCATTAAATCCAATTGCTTGATATAAGGGAACAATGAGTAAAAGTGAGAGCCACCCCATACCTAAGTATAAGATAGAAGATAATAGAACATTTTTACCGATGTTAAAGCATTTTACAATAATACCGATAAGGGCAATTATCCAAATGATGAAACACATCAACCATCCTTGTGTACCTTTGACAGCTAATAAACAATAAGGTGTATAAGAGCCTGCAATCAGTAAATAAATGGCAGAGTGATCAAAAACACGCATGATTTTTTTTGCTTTTGTAAATGAAAGGCTATGGTATAAAGTTGAAAATAAAAAGAGTAAAATAAGTGTTACACCGTAAATAGTATAGGAAATAATGTTTAATGTACTGATATGTATCCCTTTTACAATTAAAAAAATAAGTCCTATGATACCTAAAAGTGTGCCAATTCCATGAGTAGTAGCATTGAAAATTTCAGCAATAAGTGTTTTTGTTTCCATTTTGTGCATAAACGTTCCTCCTATATGAAGATAAAAGTATTTTACATAGAACTTTTAAATGAAATTTGTTATAATGAAACATATCATTTATTATAAAGCAATTTCAATAATAAAGAAACAAAATACAATCGATGAGGTGACTTCATGTCAAAAATTAAAATTGTAACAGATTCAATTGCTAATTTAACAGATGAAGAAATAAAGGTGTATGATGTACACATTGTAAATCTAAATGTGTTAGTAGACGGTGTGTCGTATATAGACAGTGATGAAAAAATTGCTAAAGAAACATTTTATCAAGTGTTAAAGGAAGCAAAAGAATTACCTAAAACAAGCCAACCATCTATTGGTACATTTTTAGATGTATACGATAGTTTTGAAGACGGTACAGAAATTATCTCTATTCATGTAGCGTCATCGTTGAGCGGTACAGCAAGTGCGGCTCAACAAGCAGGAGACTTGTCTAAAAATCATGTTACAGTGATTGATAGTGAATTTGCAGATAGAGGCCAAGCTTATCAAGTTATTGAGGCTGCAAAATTGGCACAAGCAGGTGCTTCTAAAGAAGAGATTTTAGAAAAAATTAAAGATGTTAAAGAAAAAACAACATTATATATTAGTGTGTTTTCGTTAGATAATTTAGTCAGAGGAGGACGTGTTAGTCGTGCCAAAGGTTTGTTGTCTAATTTATTAAATGTTAAAGTGATTTTTGAATTTAAAGATGGTGTATTAACACCAATGCAAAAAGGCAGAGGTTCAAAATCTATTCAAAAATTTTTAGATGAACAAGTATATCCAAAATTGGAAACATTAACGGTTAAGGAATGCTCTTTATCATACGTTTGTTTGACAGAATTTCTTCATGAGCAAATCGACAAATTAAAATCCATGTTCCAAGAACAAGTATTACATATAGGATTTACTGTTCCAACTGTATGTATTCATACTGGAGAAGGTGCTTTTGCCATGATGTATTATCATGACTAAAAAGATAGATAAACAGTTACAAAAACGTGGATGGAAATATGCCTTTTTATCTCTGGCATGTGTCAATCTACTAGTTGTTGCATTTTTGTTTTATGCTATCTCTAAACCAGCAGATATGGTCGTTAGAGAAAAAACAGGAGTCGCTGCTTCTAATAGTAAAATTCAAACAACATTATCGTTAAATAAAGCAGAAGTAGAAACGATTTTTTCATCATTTGTATCAGGAAATCAACAAAATGAATATGTATTGACACTTGATGATAAAATGCACATCACTGGAAAAGTTTCTATTTTAGGTATTCAGACTACTTTTGAATTAGTGGGTATGCCTTATCCAACAGAAAATGGTAATTTACAAGTAAAAGTTGATACTATTAGAGTAGGACAATTAAATATGCCTTTAAATGTTGTTTTAGGTATTATTGGACAACAGGCAAAAGATATTCTTTCAGTAGATGCGAAAAATCATGTGTTATATATTGAATTGGCATCGAAAGAATGGAAAAATGGTGTCGTTGTGAAAGTGAAAGCTTTTGATATTGAAAAAGATGAGTATATCTTTGATGTGAGTGTACCGAATGAAACCATTTGGCATTTATTACAACAGCATAAAGGAGAGTAGCATGTATCGTTCGTTTTATCAGTTTATGTTAACGTACGCAGATCCATATAAAAAAGATAAACAAACAGCCTTTGCCAATGTCGTATCAAACGATATTGGATTTCCAAAGCATGCTGAAGATTATGACACTATTGTGAATTATGTTGAATTAACAGATTTATATAGTAACTATTTAACTATATTTGATGAATTATGGGAAACTTATATGCAACGAAATCAAATGATTTAAGAAAGAAGGAAAAAAGAATGAGTATACATATTGCAGCAAAACCAGGAGATATCGCAGACATCGTATTATTACCAGGAGATCCGTTACGTGCAAAATTTATTGCCGAAACATTTTTAGAAGATGTGGTACAATACAATACAATTCGTAATATGTTTGGCTATACAGGTACTTATAAAGGAACACGTGTATCTGTTCAAGGAACCGGAATGGGTATTCCGTCTATGATGATTTATGCGAATGAGTTGATTACACAGTATGGTGTAAAAACATTGATTCGTATTGGTTCAGCAGGTGGTATGAATCTTGATGTAAAAGTACGTGATATTGTATTTGCACAAGGTGCAACGACAGATTCAGGTATTTTAAATCATATTTTTGAAAATCAAGTATCTTTTGCGGCGTTATCAAACTTTGCTTTATTAGACAAAGCATACCATACAGCAGAACGTTTAGGACATCATAATATTCACGTCGGAAATATTTTGTCTTCAGACCGTTTTTACAATGCAGAATTAAATACAAAAAAATTAGCTGATTATGGTGTATTAGCTGTTGAAATGGAAGCAGCAGGTTTATATGCTTTAGGTGCTCAACATCATGTACAAACATTAGCAATGGTAACAATTAGTGACCATTTAATTACAGGAGAAGAAACAACAGCACAAGAACGTGAGCAAACATTTACAGCAATGATGGAAATTGCATTAGAAACAGTAGTAAAGTAGTGTGAACCATGGAAGAAGAATTTTTAGAAGAAAAAGAAATACAAACAGGTCATGAAAAGAAAAAAGGTACCATTCATTTATCTGTTTCAAAATTCATTATGATTTTATTGGTAACAGTTTTAGGTTCTGTTGGCATTACGTGTGCAGCAATGATTGCTAGTGCACAATTACAAACACACATGTTATCGAGTACATCAAATTTACCGCCAAAATTGATTGAAGGACTATCTAAAAGTTATACATTATTGAAAAACGCCTATATGGGTGATTTAGATGACCAAAAATTGATTGATGGGGCATTAAGTGGTTTTGTTTCAGGTGCAGAAGATACATATACAACATATTTGAATGAGAAAGAATTCTCTGCATTGATGCAAGCAACAGACAGCACATTAGAAGGTATTGGTGTCGAAGTAGAACAAGTAGGTGAGTATATTCGTGTGGTCAGTCCTTATGGAGAATCTCCAGCAGCAAAAGCAGGTCTACAAACAAATGATTTATTTGTCGAAGTCAATGGAGAAAACATTGTAGGGAAATCTATTTCAGAAGTTGTGACTTTAATTCGTGGTAAAAAAGGAACATCTGTGACGCTGAAAATGAAACGTGGTAATAGTGAGTATACAGTATCTGTGGTTCGCGATAAAATTTCATTAACGACAGTCAAACATGAATTAGACAAAACCAATCAAAACGTCGGTATTGTCCGCATTTCATCTTTTGCCAAAACGACGTATGATGAACTTGTTGAAGCAGTAAAAGATTTAAGAACAAAGGGTGTAACATCGTTTGTTATAGATGTTCGTTCAAATCCTGGAGGTTTATTAGACTCTGTTCAAAAAATTGTGAATATGTTTGTAGAACCAAATAAAGTTATCTTTGAAATGGAAAATAAAGCAGAAGGTATTCAAAAAGTATTCTCTAGTGAATCTTTAGGTAGTTTCAAAGTAACAGAACCTATTACAATCTTGATTGATAAAGGTAGTGCTAGCGCATCAGAAATTTTTGCGGGAGCGTTATCTGATTTAGGACGTGCAAAATTAGTTGGTGAAACAAGTTTTGGGAAAGGAACTGCTCAAACAGTTCAACAATTATCAGCAGAAACAGGTATTAAAATCACGTATTCAAAATGGTTAACACCTAATGGTACTTGGGTACATAAAGCAGGTATTAAACCAGATTATGAAGTTGCTTTACCAGAATATAGTAAATTGTCGTTTATCAATCCAGATGATATACATCAGTCTGGCGAATCTTCTGATAGTGTGTTAAATATACAAAAATTATTACGTGCATTAGATTATGGTGCTCATTTGACGGGTACATACGATGAGGAAACTGTGCAAGCAGTGAAACAGTTCCAAAAATCTGCTCAATTAGAAGAAACAGGTGTTGTTTCTGGTGATACAACAAGAGCACTGCTAAAAACATTACGCGAGAAAATTATACAAAACGATACACAACTACAAAAAGCTGTAGAATTATTAAATGAAAAATAGGAGGAATTATGTCTGAAGAAGTTGTTTTAAGAAAGAAAAAGAAAAAATCAGCAAATAGACTAAAAGAAAATATCCTATTTGTGTTGTATATTTTAGGGGCATTGGCGTTGGCGATGGTATTGAAAGCGTATGTGATTACGTCTATGAGTATTGTAGGGCATTCCATGTCACCGACTTTAGAAACCGGTCAAACAGTTGTTGTATATAAATTAGGAAAACCAAAACGTTTTGATATTGTCACATTAAAAGCTCCTGACGGTGCTATGGAAAATGGGCAACGTAAAGTTTATATTAAACGTGTTATTGGATTACCCGGAGATGAAGTAGAATATAAAAACGATACTTTATATATTAATGGAAAACCTTATGATGAACCATATCTAGCGAATTTAAGACAATCTTTAGGAGAAGGTCAAACACTAGAGCCAAATAGAACCTTGAAACAAATATTAGATAGTGTTAAATTAACAAACTCGACCTTACCGGAAGAAAATACGACTCTCGTACAAAATGAACAAGGAAAATACGTCATTCCAGAAAATCATTATTTTGTTTTAGGAGATAATCGTTTAAATTCTAAAGACGGAGATGAGTTTGGTTTAGCAAATGCTAATTTATTAGAAGGCACGGCGATTTTCAGATTTATGCCACTAGATAAAATTGGTCCGTTAAAATAATTATAAAAAACTGATTAAAGGTCAATCTTTAGTTAAATAAACGTTCAAAAGCCCTTGCAATCAACTTATGCAGTATGTTGATGGCAAGGGCTTTTAGTGTATCTGAAAAGGTTTTCTTTGAATAATTTTTATATATTTATATTATTTATGATAAAATATACAAAATATTTGTGTTGTAGAAAATATTTCTAAAGAGGAACTACTAGATTTATTAAGAAAAATTATATATAATGAATAAGTAGAAAGAAATTGGAGGGTATCAAAATGAAAGATGCATTAGGTATGGTAGAAACAAAAGGTTTAGTCGGAGCAATTGAAGCAGCAGATGCTATGGTTAAAGCTGCTAATGTGACACTAGTCGGCAAAGAACAAATCGGTGCTGGATTAGTAACAGTTATGGTTCGTGGTGATGTAGGTGCTGTTAAAGCTGCAACTGATGCAGGTGCTGCAGCTGCTGAAAACGTTGGGGAATTAGTATCTGTTCACGTAATCCCACGTCCACATTCAGAAGTTGAAGTGATTTTACCAAAAAAATCAACTGAAAACTAATCTAAATTAACCTTTGGTTTTTCCCTCAATACCGTTAAGGTATTGAGGGATTTTTCATTTATTGATTGGTGTTAATGTAAAAAAAGCATTAGCACTTTTTTGTGCTATATTATCTCGTATTTTATATAAATTGTTTCTTTTTGATATTTTTTGTATGCGTTATCAGAAATGTGTTGACATCCTTTGTCACTAGTGGTACTATCACTTTATAAAGTTGTTCAACCAATTTTATATTTTGTTAGACAAATTATCCGAGTAATGACATTGAGAGAAAATGAGAGGAGGCACTATATTGTTATGTATCTAAACAATGTGATTTCATTGGATAATAAAAAACTTAGAGGAGAATAATTATGTCAAAATCTTTAAAAATGGTCTATAAAGTGGTAATTGCATTATTGGTTGTGGTATTAGCAGCGTGTTCTTCACAATCAAGTGAGAAAACGGATACAAAAATGATGTCTGATAAAAATGAAAAATCATCTGTACGAGTAGGCGTTGTATTTACGACTGCTGGATTAGGGGGAGAGTCGTTCAATGATTTAGTATTTGAAGGTGTAAAACGTGCTAAAGATGACTTAGGCGTTGAGTTTGATTATGTAGAACCAAAATCTGTTTCTGACCAAGAAATTACATTAGATGAAATGGCAAGTTCTGGTAAATATCAACTTGTTATTGCTGTAGGATTTGAACAAGTTGACGCTATAAAAGTGGTTGCTAAAAATTATCCAGAACAAAAATTTGCTTTAATTGATGCTCAAGTGGATTTACCAAATGTTTCTTGTTATGTATCACGTGAAGAAGAAGGTACTTTCTTATTAGGTGCATTGGCAGCGCTTGTAAAAAAAGAAGGTACTCTTAATATGTTGAATAAAGAAAAAGTAATTGGTTTTATTGGTGGTGTTGAAAGTCCTCTTATCAATAAATTTGCAGCAGGATATACAGCAGGTGCAAGATATGTTGATAAAGACTTAACTGTATTAGTTGATTATGCAGGTAGCTTCAATGATCCATCTACAGCAAAAGTTATCGCAGAAACAATGCACAGTAAAAATGCAGATATTGTTTTCCATGCAGCAGGTGCATCAGGTATGGGATTATTCCAAGCAGCTGAAGAAAAAGGATTTCTTAGCATGGGAGTTAACTCAAATCAAAATAAAATTAAACCAGACTATATTATGGCAAGTATGTTGAAATTAGCAAATCAAGCGTCTTATGAAGTGATTAAAAGTGTTGTAGAAAATGCTTATAAACCTGGTATTAATACACTTGGTTTGAAACAAGAAGGTGTTGGTATTACATTAGATAAAAGTAATATCAAAGTATCTGAAGATATTGTGAAAACAGTTGATGACATTAAGAAAAAAATTATTGATGGTTCAATTGAAGTGCCTACTGCATTAGATAAAGTAGACAGTTTTGTTGAGAGTCATCAATTAGGAAAATAACAGAACCTCTCGTGTAAAGGAGGAAATAAAATGGCTTATGCTATTGAATTAAGAAACATTACAAAACAGTTTCCCGGAGTATTGGCAAATGACAATATTACTTTAAAAGTTGAAGAAAATACAGTCCATAGTATTTTAGGAGAAAATGGTTCAGGGAAATCAACATTGATGAATGTTTTATTTGGATTACATAAAGCTGATCAAGGTGAGATTTATATCAATGGACAAAAAGCTGTCATTCACAATCCAGAGGATGCCTATAGATATGGTGTCGGAATGGTACATCAACATTTTATGTTGGTAGAACAAATGACTGCTTTGGAAAATATTATTTTAGGAAAAGAAGTCGGTAACTTTTTTATTGATAAAGAGCAATCTTATAAGGAAGTCAGTGCATTAGTTGAAAAATATGGTTTCCAATTAGATTTGAATGAAAAAGTTGCGAATTTATCTATCGGTATGAAGCAAAGGGTAGAAATATTAAAAACATTATACCGAGGTGCTGATACTGTAATATTAGATGAACCGTCTGCTGTATTGACCCCACAAGAAGTATTAGAATTATTCGATATGATTCGTTCATTAAAAGAAAAAGGAAAAACAATTATTTTTATCACACATAAACTTAATGAGATTATGGAAGTAGCCGATACAATTACGGTTATAAGACGTGGTAAAGTCATCACGTCTATTGATAAAAATAGTACAAATACGGAAAAATTAGCGAATGCTATGGTGGGACGCGATGTCACGATTATTCAGTCGGTTGAACAAGAGATACAAGGTGATGTCGTGTTAGAAGTGAATGCGTTACCACTATTATCTCATACGAATAAAACAGTGTCATTTTCTATTCGAGCAGGTGAAATTTTTGGTGTAGCAGGTGTTGAAGGAAATGGACAACTTCAATTAGAAGAGTCAATTGTCGGATTGATTAAATCATCAGAAAATCAAGTGATGTTTCATCAACAAGATATTGGTCAATTAAATCCGGCTTCACGGAAAAAATTAGGGATTGGATATATTCCATCAGATCGCTTTAAACGTGCTATTTTACCAGATTTTTCTGTTTTAGAAAATATTCTATTAGGTTTTCAAGATAGTGAGCCGTTTGTGAAAAATGGAGTTATCCAAGAAAAAGAATTGTATAAGTATAGCAACGAATTGATCGAAAAATTTGATATTCGTTTACCAAATGCATCTGTACCAATTAAAACATTATCTGGTGGAAATCAGCAAAAAGTTGTTGTTGCCAGAGAAACGAGTAGACATCCTAAATTAGTAGTGGCTTGTCAACCAACTCGTGGATTAGATGTTGGTGCTATTGAGTTTATTCATGAAACATTATTAAAACTACGTGATGAAGGAAAAGCGATTTTACTCATTTCGGCTGAATTGACAGAAGTCATGAATTTAAGTGACCGTATAGGTGTGATGTTTGAGGGAGAATTCCAAGATATTTTAACGCGTGATGCATTTGATCAAGAGCATATTGGAAATCTTATGGCAGGAAATAAGAAAGTAGGTGAATCATCATGACTAAAAAAACATTTATGAAATATTCGATATGGTATGACTTATCAGTATCTTTATTTGCGATTGTTGTGGCATTAGTCATTGGTGCTATTGTTATTGCTGTTATGGGAGAAAATCCTGTTAAAGTTTATCAATCATTGCTAGCAGGAGCATTAGGTAGCCCTCGTGATATTGCCAATACAGTAAGTAAAACTATTCCGCTCATTTTTACAGGTTTAGCTGTTGCTGTAGGTTTTAGAAGTGGTGTTTTTAATATTGGGGCAGAAGGGCAATTAACTTTTGCTGCTATGGTATCTGTTATCGTTGCTTTAGCCATGCCAAATATGAGCCCGTTCATTGCTTTACCAATTATTTTTATCTCTGGTATTTTAGCAGGAGCATTGATCGGTGCTATTTCAGGTGTTTTTAAAGCTGTATTTCAAATAAACGAAGTAATTGTTGCGATTATGTTGAATTATATCGTTAAACATTTTACATCATTTTTAGCAAACGGTCCTTTAAAAGCGCCTGGTACTGTGGCACAAACAGAAATGATTGCTGAATCATTTCAATTACCAAAATTGTTACCAAGAACACAACTAACAAGTGCTTTATTTATTGCTTTAATTGTTGTAGCAGCTATTTATATTTTATTATGGAAAACAAGTATTGGTTATAAAATTCGTGCTGTAGGTTCTAATAAATCAGCTGCACAAGCAGCAGGAATAAATAGTAAAGCAACTATGATTTTTGCTATGGCACTTAGTGGAAGTATCGCTTCTTTAGCAGGTATTACCGAAGTGTTAGGAAAGCAGTATCGTTTCATTGAAGGATTTTCTCCTTCGTTTGGCTTTACAGGAATTGCAGTTGCTGTTTTAGGGAAAAATAATCCTCTTGGTGTTATTTTATCAGCTTTCTTATTTGGTATTATGGATAATGGTGCTTTGAGAATGAGCCGTGAAACAGCTGTTTCAAGTAGTATTATAGTGGTTATTCAAGGTTTGGTTATTTTATTCATTTCAGCACCTAAAATTATTAGTTTTGTATCGAAAAGAAAGGAGATGATTAAAAAATGAATCATGTCACATTTGTACTCGATATTTTGTATCTTGCTATTCAACTATCTATTCCCATTGTATTAGGTGCTTTGTGTGGAACTATTGCGGAACGTAGTGGTGTTATTTTACTTGGTGTAGAAGGATTGATGTTATTTGGTTCTTTCTTTGGTGTATTAGGCGTATATTTAACAAATAATCCTTGGATAGGTGTCATAGCCTCTATTGTAATTGGTGGATTGATGGGATTATTGTATGGTGTATTTGTTTTACGTTACCGTGCCCAACAATCAGTTGTAGGTGTTGGTTTTAATTTTCTAGGAAGTGGTGTAACGGCTGTATTATTAAAAATGATATGGGATGCAGAAGGATTATCAACAACTGTTCAAACTGTTCCAACAGTTACTATTCCTATTTTGAGTGATATTCCGTTTATAAACCGTTTGTTCTTAGATCAAAGTCCATATTTGTACTTTATGGTTATCATTGTCGCAGCGACATATATTATCATGTATAAAACAAAAGTTGGTCTACGTTTACGAGCAATGGGAGAAAATCCTTATGCAGTACAAACAGCAGGTATTTCTGTAAATCGTTATCGCTATATTGCGTTGATGATAAGTGGGATGATTGCAGGTCTTGCCGGTTCTTTCTTATCTATTTCACAAAATAATTTATTTGTAACAGATATGGTTGCCGGAAGAGGATTTATGGGATTAGCGGCAAATATTTTTGGTGGATGGCATCCACTAGGCTCACTAGGTGCAAGTTTTATTTTCTCAACAGCGCAAGCAGTGCGTTTTAAATTAGTTGATGCAAGTATTCCAACGCATTTAATATCGCTTTTACCATATATGACGACATTATTTGTATTGTTAGTCGTTGGATTAAAATCAAAAACACCAACAGCTCCAGAGGGACTTGGAAAGTTGGTGGACTAAAGATTGAGTAAAACTAGACAATATATATACCTAATCACTGGACTATTGGTGATGAGTTTAGGAATAGCGCTTTTTCTAAAATCTGGGCTAGGAGCTAATCCGTTAACTACTTTTACTAATGGCGTTTCTTTAACAGTAAACATTAGTGTGGGAACTGCTTCTCAACTAATTATGTTATCGTTATTGATTGTTGTGTTTGCTTTAGATAAAAGCCGCATAGGAATAGGGACAGTGATAAACGGGGTATGTGTTGGCATATTTATTGATATGTTTATGAAATTACCACTTGAAGCAACTCATTGGAGTATACAGTGGATACTTTTGATAGTAGCTTGTGTGCTATTTTCAATGGGGTTAGGCTTATATGTATCATCTAATTTAGGTGAAGGAACAGTCGATGCTTTTATGATTATTATTAAAAATAAATGCCATGTGCCAATAAAAATTGCTAGAATTATTTTAGATATGATTTTAGTAGGATTAGGGTTTTTATTAGGAAGCAATATTGGAATCGGAACAATTATAGGCATGGTAACGACTGGACCAATAATGAATCAAACAATGAAATATATAAAGAAAAAGTGAGGTTATGATAATGGATGAAAACATGAAAATGTTACATATTGCATTAAAAAAAGGAGATGTAGGAGAGTACGCTTTTTTACCTGGTTCTCCAGAACGTGCATTAAAAATATCAAAATATCTTGAAAACAGCGAAAAAGTTGCACAAAATAGAGAGCATACAACATATTCTGGATATTTAGACGGTGTAAAAGTAACCGTTACATCAACAGGTATGGGAGGCCCATCAACAGCCATTACAGTTGAAGAATTGGCTAAATTGGGTGTTAAAACATTTATACGTATAGGGACATGTGCTTCTGTTTCTCCAAAAGTGAAGAGGGGGGATGTTGTTATTCCTAATGGATGTGTTAAAATGGAAGGAACAAGTCTACATTACACACCAGTTGAGTTTCCAGCTGTTCCGGACTATTATTTATTGAAAGAACTTGAAAAGGCAGCAATTAAGTTGGGGTATGAATATAATATTGCACCGTCTATTACAAAAGATTCTTTCTACACACAAACAGAGCCTGAAACAAAACCAGTTAGCTATGAGTTAATTAATAAATGGAATGCTTATGAGCGAAGTGGTGCAACAAGTACAGAAATGGAAAGTGCAACATTATTTTCTGTGACAGGAACAATAGAAGGTTGTCGTTCCGCAACAGTACTTGTTTCTGCGACTAATTATAAAAATTATAGTTCAGATGCAAAAACATATCCTGGTGATTTAGAAGAGCGTGCTATCTTAACTGCTATTGAAGCAATGAAAGAAGTCATTAAGGCAGATTCGCAACAAAAATAAAAAATACAGGAGTTTATATTATGGTAAAAGAACAAACAGAAGTATCTAAATCAAAAGTCCCTTTATATGTCAGTGCTTATGAAACATTATATAGTTTGATGGCAGATGGGCATTATTTACCAGGAGATAAACTCCCAAATGAAAACGAATTGGCTAAAATGTTAAACATTAGCCGAGGTACTTTACGACAAGCGTTACTTCTTTTTCAAGAGGACGGACTTATCATTAATAAACATGGCTCGGGTAATTATGTCACAGAAAAAATTGCTAAAAC
Source organism: Granulicatella sp. zg-ZJ (assembly GCF_010892355.1). Lineage (NCBI taxonomy): Bacteria > Bacillati > Bacillota > Bacilli > Lactobacillales > Carnobacteriaceae > Granulicatella > Granulicatella sp. zg-ZJ. Next base: position 24,104 of record NZ_WNJY01000017.1, read on the forward strand.
ATCAGAAGGTTTAGAAAAAAAGACCGTTATTTGTGATCGCTTTTCGAGAGAAAAAGGAAAATGGACACTGACAAATATTTCTTATCAACCTGCAACTAAAATTATTAGTGAAACTTTGCGTATTGATAATGAAAAGTTAGTTGTTCTCTTTGAATTGATTTATTGTGTCGATGATAAGAAAATCAGTTGCATGGATATATTTTTACCGTATGATATTTTACAACATGAAAATATATCATTAAATAATTATGATGACATGCAAACGTTCATTTTTAATTATATTGCCCAAAAGACAAATGAGTCTTATGTTGATTTGCGTGTTATTGATGTTAGAAGTCGTATCGCAAAACGATTAGAGATTACAGAAGGCAGTTCATTGTGTTGTTTTTATGAAGTAATGTATACAGAAATGGGCATACCGACTGTTTATACAAAATCATATTGTGTACCGTCTGAATATAATTTTTATATTCATTCTAAAAGATAATATTCTTTTAAAAAGATTGAATTTTGATTTTATTATATTGAGAAAATTTTTGGTAGGAATGGATAATATTCATTCCTACTTTTTGGTGTTGATGGCTTCCGAAAGGAAGCTATCAACACCTTTTCATTATTTTATAGTGTTTATAAAGTTTTATTGAAATAGAGGCATAGAAGATTTTTTAATCATACGTTATTTTTCTCAGTGGGAGAAAAGTACAAAAAGATTTCTTGTTTTTATTAACTCATATTATTTGACAGAGAACTTTTTTATGTTTAGAAGATAGTTTCAAAGAATACGTTAAAAACCGACTATCCTATTTGTTTTTATTTTCCTTTCCTAATAACATAAGCTATAATAAACAAGCGTAGATGAAACAGTAAATAAAGGAGTTGCAAATATGAGCACAATTCAATGGTTTCCAGGGCATATGGCAAAAGCCAAGAGGGAAGCAATCGAGAAATTAAAATTAGTGGATATTGTCATTGAATTATTGGATGCACGCATTCCTTATTCAAGTCGTAATCCGATGATTGATGAGATTGTGGGTGAAAAAAAGCGTCTTGTAGTATTAAATAAAGTTGACTTAGCTGATGACAAACTCACAAAAGAATGGGTATCCTATTTTAAAGAACAAAGCATTGATATTTTAACTATTTCTGCAAAAGACGGAAAAGGATTAAAACAAATTCAAGAAAAACTCAAAGACATGATGTCTGAAAAGTTTGAAAAACTACGTGCAAAAGGCTTGAAATCACGTCCGATTCGATTGATGATTTTAGGTATCCCAAATGTTGGAAAATCAACGTTAATCAATCGCTTTATTAAAAAAAATAAAGCTGTGACAGGTAATAAACCGGGAGTAACAAAAGGACAACAATGGTTAAAGTTAGGAACAGAATTTGAATTGTTAGATACACCGGGAATTTTATGGCCGAAGTTTGAGGATGAAAGTATTGGGAAAAAATTAGCCTTAACAGGTGCCATTAAAGATACGATTCTTCAATTAGAAGATGTGTCTTTATTTGCGATTGACTTTTTTGCTCGTTATTATCCTGAATCATTCAAAAAATCATTTGGTTTAACCCAAGAAAACTTAGACTTACCAAATGCAGAATTATTGATGTATATGACGGAACGTATGGGACTAAAAGACGATTACGATAAAGCAAATGAAAAAATTATTTTTGATATTAGAAGTGGCAAATTAGGTGGCTATACATTGGATCATGTATCGGATATGTTATTGGAAGAAGAGGATATGTAATGACAAAATGGACAACGTCGCAAATTAAGGATGCATTGAACAGTATACAACATAAACAGGATATACCTGTGGAATGGTATAAAGATGAGAGAAAAAGTGTTCAACAGGCGTTAAAAAGTTGGGAAGACAAGCTAGTAAAATTCAAGAAACTTCAAGAAAAATTAGATAGTATGCTATCTTTTGAAAAAGCATTGACAAAAAATGGATACAAAGCTATTGCAGGAATTGATGAAGTTGGGCGTGGGCCACTAGCAGGACCAGTTGTTGCAGCGTGTGTTATGATGCCAATGGATACCTTTATTTTATCAGTGAATGATTCAAAACAATTATCTGAGAAAAAAAGGGAGCAATTATATAAAGAGATTATGGCAAATGCAATTAGTGTTGGTATTGGCATTGTTGAACCGAATGATATTGATACATTAAATATTTATCAAGCAACAAAAGTAGCTATGCAACAAGCCGTTGATAAAATGTCAATAAAACCAGATTTCTTATTGATTGATGCGATGACATTAACAAATGATTTACCACAAGAAAGTTTGATTAAAGGTGATGCAAGAAGTTATAGTATTGCCTGTGCAAGTATTATTGCTAAAGTAACACGAGATAGAATGATGTGTGAGTATGCTCAACACTATCCACATTATGCTTTTGATAAAAATGCTGGATATGGCACAAAAGACCATTTATTAGGTTTAGAAAAATATGGTATAACGCCTATTCATCGTAAAAGTTTTGAACCGATTAAAACGATGTTAAACAACAATTTTCACCAATAAAGTGAAAATTGTTGTTTTTTTGCATATATAGTATATAAAAAAGAAAAGGAGAAAAGAAATGTTTCAAGATGTACTTTTACTTTTTATTCATGCGTCTTACGGTACTTGGAAAGACGGTATTGATTTGGTGAAGTGTCTATTACACTATCAACATATACAAACAGCCATTTATCATGTGTTGGATAAACAGAAAGCTCAGCAGTTTTTATTTGATTTAAAGCAGATTGAACAGATTAGGGCAATGTATCAACAACATCAAATAAAAATTATAACGATTTTTGATAGTATTTATCCGATAGATTTATTACAAACACGTAAACCACCTCTCGTTTTGTTTTGTAAGGGACAGATTGATTTGCTTAAGGCTAAAAAGATAGGTGTTTTTAGTTCTAGGTATTTTGATCACTATGGTGAACAAGTGCTTTCAAATGTGTTAATGAAAAGTCATTATGACGTATTTGTGAGTAGTTTATGCGACAAGCATATTGGTCAATTATATGAACAAACGTTAATAGCACATAAAAAATGTATTGCTGTTTTGGCAACAGGTTGTGATGTGTCCTATCCTTTAAAATATATTTTCTTACAAAGACGCTTACAAGAAAAGGGCTTGATTATTACAGAATATCCGTTAGGAACATTTTTTAATAAACAAGTATTAAAGCGACAAATGGAGTTAGTTGTAAGTTTGTCCGATAAAATCTGTGGTATTCAAACTTGTTCACAGCATATTGCGGTTGAGTTTACACTCGAGCAAGGAAAATCTTTATTTGTACCACCGCATTCATTATTTTTAAAACAGGGTGACAATCAACTCATAAAAGAAGGTGCTATTCCATTATTAAGTCCAACAACATTAAACGAGGAATGAGAGTACCTATTTAGTTGTATTTATGGTATAATTTTTTTATAAAGGACATTTTTGGAGGTTATTATGACACAAAATTTATATGATATTGCTAACGAATTGGAACGTGCTTTACGTGTATCAGAACCAGTGAATGCATTAAGAGAAGTGATTCAAAAAATTGAAGGAAATGCACAAGCGAAAGAACAGTTTGAAGCATTTAAAGCATTGACAGAAAAATTCCAAACAATGCAAATGACAGGTACACAGCCAACAGAAGAAGATTTAAAAGAAGCTGAGGAAGTATCTAAAAAAGCACAAGATAATGAATATATTATGGAATTGGTGAAAGCTGAGCAAACATTAAGTGTTCTTATGGAAGACTTAAATCGTATTATTACAAAACCACTTTCAGAATTATATCATCCAGAGAACGCATAGTTCTCTTTTTTCTTACAATATGGAACGGAAAGGTACTGTATGAGTATTCAATTTTTACACATTTCAGATATACATTTGGATAGTCCATTTCATCATATTCGTAATATTTTTCCAGAGTTGATGATAAAATGCCAAGAGGCGAGTAAAATATCTTTTCAATATTTGGTAACGTATGCTATTGAACAGCAGGTTGATATTGTGGTGATTGCAGGGGATAGTTTTAATAGTGTGTATCCAAGTGTGTCTGCACAGTTATTTTTTAAGGAACAATTACAGCGATTAGTGGATCATCATATTCAAATTGTGCTATGCCATGGAAATCACGATTATGTACGCTTACCTAAAATTGTTGCTTTGCCAGAGAAAGTGCATGTATTTGATGAACATGTTGAAACATTTGTTTTAACGACAAAATCTCAAGAAAAAGTAGCCTTTAGTGGTTTTAGTTATCATCATCTACACGTGCAAGATAGAAAAGTAACGCATTATCCAGTACGGTTTTCAAATGTTGATTACCACGTAGGTGTGTTACATGGTGCATTAGAAAGTATCGCAACAGAAAAGGGATTGTATGCACCTTTTTCTGTAAGTGAATTAAACAGTAAACACTATGATTATTGGGCATTAGGACATATTCATAAACGATCTATTTTACAAGAAAAGCCTCCTATTGTATATGCTGGTAATATTCAAGGATTAAATCGCAAAGAAACAGGAAAAAAGGGAGCATATCTTGTGACTTTAGACAAAGGCAAAGAGGCAGTACTTGAGTTTATTCCTGCGGAAACAATTTTATGGGAACATGTGACACTTTCGTTATCTGAATGCTCTACTGTAGAAGATGTGCAATCTTTACTAAAAAAAGAGGAAATAACATTTTCACAGCAAACAAAAATTATATCGATCGACTTCATAGAGCATGCACATATTCCAGAAGAATTACGACAATTTTTACAAACAGATGAGGCATTACAAGTGTTATCACAAAACGCTATGTATATATATCGTTTAACATTTTTATCATCCCATACACATACATTAAATTTAAATGTATCCATGGAGAAAAAATGGGGGAACATACAACAATATGGTGTGGAAAATAAAGAGTATCAGACGGCTCTGCAATCATTGTTTAAAAATACAACGATAAGAACGCTCTTTCCTGATTTATTACATGATGATGTCTTTAAAGAAGAAGTTTTCTCAAAAGCAATAAATACTGTTGAACAGCAGATAAATCATTAAAGAGAAAGGAGGTAATTCATGCGTCTGTCAAAATTACATATATATGGATATGGGAAATGGAGCAATAAAATCATTGATTTAACGGAAGATTTGGTGGTTTTTACAGGTCATAATGAAGCGGGTAAGTCCACTTTACAATCGTTTATTAAGAGTATTTTATTTGGATTTCCAACAGCACGTAAAAAGGATATTAACCAATATATTCCAAAAACAGATACGCAATATGGTGGACAAATTGTACTAGAAGATACCCAATATGGAACGGTTATTGTTGAACGAGTTAGACAGTTAAAAGGTTCAGCCAGTGGCATATTAACAATAAAAAATGAAAAAGGTGATGCACTTCCAGATAATGTATTAGATGATATATTAGGGAATGTCACACAAGATATTTATGATAGTTTTTATGCACTACAATTATCTCATTTACAAGAGTTGACAAAAGTAGATGCCAATGATTTAAATCGTTATTTTTTAACGATTGGTACAAGTGGTAGTGATACATTGTATCAATTAAGAGATATGTGGCTATCTAAAGCACAAGGATTGTATAAACAATCTGGAAGCAATCCATTACTCAATCAAAAATTAACATTATTGAAAAAACTAGATGAAAAATTACAATATTTACAAAATCAACAAGAAACCTATGCACAATTATTAGCGGATAGACAAGACGTTTTATCTTCTAAAGAAGAATTATTTCAAAAAGAAACAGCATTGAAACAAGATATTCAATCCATTGAAAAAGGACTTGCACTATATGACATATTAGTAGAATCTCAACAAATAGAATTAGAATATGGACAGTTTAAATCAGTTTCGATACCGGAGCATGCGAAAGAAACATTGCAGAAGATAGATGAACAAATCGCTTATTATGATAAACAGCTTGGAACATTAAAACAACGTACAGTGAGTGCAATACAAGAAGTTGATTTAACTTGGTACAAAGAACAGGCACATTTGATTAAACAGACCATTCAATTATTGCCAAAAATTGAACAGTTTATGCAAGTATTATTAAAGTCTGATTATGAAAAAAGTGTGAAAGAAGATGCTTTGTTATTAGAATGTCAACGTTTTGATATAGATAGACTACCAAATGAGGCTTACCAAAAAGATGATACATTTGAAACGCTTTGTCAAGAAGAGGAAGCTATTTCACAAGAAAGAATCCCTTTAGAAGAACAAATAAAAACTCTTAAACAACGTTTGTTAGATAAACAAGATCGACTAGAACAACTTAGAAAATCACCTGTTTCTAGACTAAAACAAGAAAAACCAAGTGCGATATGGTGGATAAGTGCTTTGTTTGGATATATTTTGAGTATAATTGCCTTTGTTTTTATGCCTGTTTATATTGGTATATTAGTAGCCGTTTTAAGTAGTGGACTAATAGCATATTTTGCGGTAGGGCAACGGCATTATTATCAAGCAAAAAAAGAGCAGGATACAAAAAAATATTATATTAACGAACAAATAAAAGAAGAAGAACAGCGTCTAAATATTGAGGTAACAGCTTTAAAAGATTTACAGAATGAATTGCGTTTATTGCAAGATAAACAACAAATCTTTGAGAATAAAGCTATATCATTTAAACAAGCCTATGCTATACCTGAAGTACTTTCTTTGAAGCAGTTAAAATCTCTTGACTATGCATATGACTTAAAACATTCTCTTGAGAATATTCAAGCTCAACAAGATATGTATCATCAACAAGTTCAAAAATGGTTAGCTTCTTTTTCATTTTATGAACAACAGTATCCATTACTCGAAACAGATTTAGATGATGTGTCGCATTTAAGACAAGTATTAACAGATTTTAAAAAATATGTTGATACAATGAATATTGTCGTTGCAAAAGAGCATCAAAAATCAGAACAACAAAAGCAATTAGCTTATGATATAGCAACTTTAAATCAAGAAATTACACTTTTAAAAACGAATCGTCAGCATTTATTGGATGAAGTAGGTGTAAAAGATACAGCAAGTTTTTATGAAAAAGTCATGTTGTATGAAAAAGCAAAACGTTTTTTAGATAGACAAGTACTTTTACAAGAGCAATTACAATCTTCGACGGTGGATTTAAGTGTCTATGCAGATAAACAAGCTATTGAAGAAAATCTCCAACAAAAACAGGTATATTTAAACGACATAATACGTCAGCAAGCTGATATTTATAAACAGTTGGCATCTATTGAGGAGAGCATGAAGCGATTAGAAAAGGATGGGGAGTACACGCAAGTTTTACAAGAATATACATCGTTAAAAGACGAGGTGTATGACTTGATGAGTGAGGTTGGAAGTTATTTGTTGTCAGCAAGATTCATTGAAATGTTGTTGAGTGTTGGTACTTCGGGACATTTAGATGATTTATTAGTTGAAGCTTCGAAACTATTTGCAAAGCTGACACATCAACGTTATGTTGCATTAACCTTTGATAAAGAAACAATTCGAGTGGTTAAGGCAAATAGCGATGTTTATTTATTACATGAATTATCGCAAGGAACTTTGGAACAATTATATGTTTCTCTACGATTTGCTTTTATTCGATATATTTCAAGCCGCTTATCCTTACCTGTTTTGATTGATGATAGTTTTGTGAATTTTGATAAAACAAGATTGACTGTTGTATACGAGTTATTAGAAGATTTGTCAAAAACAAATCAAGTCTTGTATTTCACATTTGATACAGATATGGAAAATCAATTAAAAGAAAAGGTACAAATAGAAAGATTGCACGCATAGATGGGAGGAGTGTGTGATGACGAAAAAATTATATGATTATGTTGTTGGGGAAGACATGAATTTACCTGTTTTGATTAAAGCAGCAGATGTTCGTTTAACCAAAATGGATAAAGAATACATAGCTTTTACCTTTCAAGATAAAAGTGGACAAATGGATGCGAAATTTTGGGGAGCATCAAAAGAAGATATTGAGGCATTTCAAGTGGGTAAAGTTGTTTTATTGATAGGACAACGTGATGTCTATAAGAATACCCCCCAAATAAAAATAACAAGTTTAAAACTAGTAGAAAATGCTCGTGTGGAGCATTTTATGGAAAGAGCCCCTATGGATGTGTTAGAAATAGAAGAAGAAATGAATGTGGCTTTGTGTTGGATAGAAGACGCTATTATGGCACGTATTGTACGCTATATTTATCAAAAATATAAGCAAGTATTTTATGAATACCCGGCTGCTAAAAGACATCATCATGCTTTAGTCGGGGGATTGAGCTACCACACTTTGTCTATGCTTCGATTGGCAAAATCTGTATCAGAACAGTACCCAGAAATTAATTTATCATTATTAGCAGCAGGTGTTGTCCTACATGATATTGGTAAAGTTGTTGAATTATCAGGTAGTGTTGGAACAGACTATACATTAGAAGGAAATTTGATTGGGCATATTGTCATTATGTCAGATGAAATTACAAAAGCGTGTATTGAGTTAAATATTGATGATAAAAAAGAAAGTGTTCTATTATTAAAACATATTGTATTATCGCATCATGGCAAATTAGAATACGGCTCTCCAGTTGTACCTAAAATACTAGAAGCAGAAGTATTACATCATTTGGATATGTTAGATGCAACATTAAATATGATGACAAATGCTTTAGATAAAACAGAAGCAGGGCAATATTCTGATAAAATCTATGGTTTAGATAATCGAATGTTTTATAAACCCAAATGATGCGTTGATAATATATCGAGTTAAAAAGAGTGAACTAGCAGCGACTAGTTCACTCTTTTTAGTATAAAGGAAGTATAAAGAAAATTTGTTATAATCTAAATTACTGTGTATATTAAAGAAATAACTAAACAGATATAATATTGTTTCTTCTATATAGCTATACAGAAATGACGTCGATGAAAAGATAGTTATTTCTAAAAGGTTTAATCCCTTGATATGACTGTTTTTGATGTTTTTATTTTATACTAAATCTATTAGTAAATCTTCTTATGATATGCTTCAAGTTTAAGAAATGTTTTGACAGTTACAAAAGGTAGCCCTTATATTAGTTGTTTTTTATCAATCCATAAAAATATTATCTGTAATACAATAAAAACACTTGTATAGGCAAAGATATATGGCATAATAGAGATTGAAAGCGTTGTAAGGAGGATTGTATCATGAAACGATTATTTGATATTGATCAATGGCATATTATTTCAAATAAATTAGAAAAAGAAGATAAACGTCTACAAGAAAGTTTGACGTCTATTGGAAATGGTTATATGGGTATGCGAGGTTTTTTTGAAGAGGGATATTCAGGAGATACGCATTTAGGAACTTATATAGCTGGTGTGTGGTATCCAGATAAAACACGTGTTGGTTGGTGGAAAAATGGGTATCCGCAATATTTTGGGAAAGTCATTAATGCAACAAATTTTTTAGCTATAGATATTAGTATTAATGGTAAGCCTTTGGATTTAGCAGTGGATACTATTGAAGATTTTAGTTTAGATTTAAATATGAAAAATGGTGTATTAACACGTTCATTTACGCTAATAAGAGAGGATGCAAAAGTACGGTTTTCATTTGAACGTTTTTTGAGTATTGTGCAACAAGAATTGGCACTTATTTCTCTAAATATAGAGGTATTATCAGATAATGTAAACATAGGTATAGCATCTAAATTAGTAGGTGATGTATGTAATGAAGACAGCAATTATGATGAACATTTTTGGGAAAGTGTTTCTTATGGTGTCGAGCCATTATATCTTCAAACGAAAACAACGCATAATCCATTTGAAGTACCTCGTTTTACAGTTTTAACAGCGATGAAAAATGAATGGTCTACCTCTTTTACGACAGAATATGATGCGACTGATTTTTCTGCACATGAGATATGGCGAGGTATGTTGCATACTGGAAATACATTAAAGTTGATAAAATATGTGTCAGTTGTAACAAGTCGAGATGTTGCCGAAGAAAATCAGCTAGATGTATCTCAGGCTATTTTAGAAAAGGCAAGCCGAAAAGGATACGATGTATTAAAACAAGAACATGAACAAGCATGGAAAAAACGTTGGGAAAAAGCAGATGTGCAAATTTTTGGAGATGATGAGGCACAACAAGGCATTCGTTTTAATATTTTTCAACTATTTTCAACTTATTATGGAGAAGATTCACGATTGAATATTGGTCCAAAAGGATTTACTGGAGAAAAATATGGAGGGGCTACTTATTGGGATACAGAAGCCTATATTATGCCGATGTATTTATCAGTAGCAGATGAGCGTGTAACAGAAGAATTATTAGTGTATCGTTACAACCAATTAGACGGAGCGTATCATAATGCTGCACAACAAGGACTACAAGGTGCGTTGTATCCAATGGTAACATTTACCGGAATAGAGTGTCATAACGAGTGGGAAATTACATTTGAAGAAATTCATCGTAATGGAGCTATTGCTTGGGCAATTTATAACTACACCAATTATACAGGAAACACACAATATTTATTGAATAAAGGAATTGATGTTTTAGTTGGTATTTCAAGATTTTGGGCGGATAGAGTACATTATTCAAAACGGCATGAACAATATATGATACATGGTGTGACAGGTCCAAATGAGTACGAAAATAATGTGAATAATAACTATCATACAAATAATATAGCGAAGTGGACCTTATCGTATACACTAGAAACAATAAATCAGTTGACACAAGATAAATACAACGCATTAGCATTGACGAAAGAAGAAATGAATAAATGGCAGGATATTGTCAATCGTATGTATTTACCTTATGACGAAACATTGGGTATTTATATCCAACACGATACATTTTTAGATAAAGATTTAACGCCAGTTTCTGAATTGAAACCAGAAGATAGACCTCTCAATCAAAAATGGTCATGGGATAAAATTTTACGTTCGCCATATATTAAACAAGCAGATGTTTTACAAAGTATTTATTTCTTTAATGATACATATACATTTGAGGAAAAAGAGCGTCATTTTAATTTTTATGAACCTTTAACGGTACATGAATCGTCGCTTTCTCCATGTGTCCATGCTATTTTAGCTGCTGAATTAGGCAAAGAGAATAAAGCTGTTGAATTATATGCACGTACAGCACGCTTAGATTTAGACAATTATAATCATGATACAGAAGATGGGTTACATATTACGTCTATGAGCGGTAGTTGGTTATCCATTGTACAAGGTTTTGCTGGTATGCGTGTATATAAGAACATGCTAAGTTTCCATCCTTTTGTTCCAAAAAATTGGCAAGGCTATTGTTTTAACATTAACTTTAGACAACGATTATTACACATTTCTGTGGATAAAGAGTACATTACTGTTAAACGTGTTAAAGGAGATGCGCTATCTATTTGTATAAAAAATGAAATCGTTCGATTAGAAGATACTATACGTATTTTATTGTAGTTTGTTAAAGAAAGGGAAGTACAATGATAAAAGGACTTATTTTTGATTTAGATGGCGTCATTACAGATAGTGCAGAATATCATTATCAAGCGTGGAGAGCATTAGGGCAAGACTTAGGCATTCCATTTGATAGAGCATTTAATGAGCGATTAAAAGGGATTAGTCGTATGGAATCTCTTGAATTAATTTTAGAGCACGGTCATCAGTCGGAGCAGTATACACAAAAACAAAAGGAAATATTAGCCGATAAAAAGAATATACATTATTTATCTTTTGTTGAGAAGATGACAGAAAAAGATGTTCTACCAGGTATTCGCGATTTATTAAAAGAGGCAAAACAAAGACAATTAAAAATAGCATTGGCATCTGCTAGTAAAAATGGGCCGATGATTTTAAATCGTTTGGGTGTGCAGTCCTATTTTGATGTCATTGTTGACCCTTCGTCTTTAATACACGGTAAACCAAATCCAGAAATTTATATGAAAGGTGCAGATATGCTTGGATTGCAGCCAAGTGAGTGTATTGGATTAGAAGATGCACAAGCAGGTATAGAAGCGATACATCGTGCAGGGATGTTTGCTGTTGGCATTGGGGATTTCATTGTATTAAAAGAAGCAGATTATATCGTATCAGATACAAGTCAATTACAGTTAGATAAATTATTAGAAAATGCTAGAAAATGACTGAGAGAGGAAAAAAGAATGGAATTAGCATCTTTATATCATAGACCAGAAAGTGAATATGCTTATTTATATACAAAAGATACCATGCACATACGTTTTAGAGCCAAAAAAGATGATGTTAAAGATATCGTGATTTTTTATGGAGATCCGTATTTAATGAGTGAAACGATTGATGCATTACAAAATAAATCTATGAGAAAAATAGCTTCTACTAAGTTATATGATTATTTTCAAGTCAGTGTATGTGCCCCTCATAGACGTTTAGCATATTTATTTGTTGTGACTTCTTTGAATGATACACGGTACATTTATAGTGATAAAGGTGTGAATATTTATTCTGATAAAGGATTACAAACGATTTCTCATTATTTCAGATTGCCTTATTTTCATGAAAAAGACATGGTTAAAACACCTCAGTGGGTAAAGGAAACGGTTTGGTATCAAATTTTTCCAGAACGTTTTGCCAATGGTAATCCTGATTTATCTCCTCAAAATGTGCTATCTTGGGATAGTAAAGAACACCCTAGTCGTACCGATTTTTTTGGTGGGGATTTACAAGGTGTTTTGGATAACCTAGACTATTTAGAAGAACTTGGTGTCAACGGATTATATTTTTGTCCGATTTTTGAAGCGAGTACCAATCATAAATATGACACCATTGATTATATGCAAATTGATAGACATTTTGGTGATAAATCTTTGTTTAAAACATTGGTTGATACCGCTCATCAAAAAGGAATGAAAATTATGCTAGATGCAGTTTTTAATCATCTCGGTCATCACTCAAAACAATGGCAAGATGTTTTAACACATCAAGAACACTCTAAATATAAAGATTGGTTTCATATTTTACGATTTCCAGTTGGACAAACAGAAATTGTAGATATTGAAAATACAAAAAATTTAGAGTATGATACCTTTTCTTTTAGTGCCAATATGCCAAAATTAAATACAGCTAATGAAGAGGTACAAAAATACTTATTAGATATCGCAACATATTGGATTCGTGAGTTTCACATTGATGCATGGCGATTAGATGTTGCCAATGAAGTAGATCATCATTTTTGGAAGAAATTTTATGAAGAAGCAGTTGCCTTAAATGAAAATTTTTATATTTTAGGAGAAATTTGGCACTCTGCTCAAGCGTGGTTAAATGGTGATGAATTTCATGCTGTGATGAATTATGCTTTTACAGATAGCATTAAAGAAGGTATTCTCACTAAAAAAATAACACCAGAAGAGATGATAAGTCAACTTCAAGAGCAAATGATGATGTATCGCCAACAGACAAATGAAGTGATGTTCAACTTATTAGATTCCCATGATACACCTCGTGTATTAACTGTAGCAAAAGGAGATAAAAAGCGCGTGATGTGTGCTTTGGCATTTATGTTTATGCAATTTGGGACACCATGTTTGTATTATGGTACAGAAGTAGGAATGACGGGGGAAGGAGATCCAGATTGTCGTAAGCCAATGTGGTGGGATACAGCCAAACAGGATAAAAAAATGTTGAATTTTACCAAACAGTTAATTCACTTTAGAAAGAGTTACGCTGATGTATTAGGAACAGGAGATGTTCAGTTTACATGTCAACAACATCTTGTGACGATAACACGAACATGTGGAAAACGTATGCTGAAAGGTTATTTTAATTTAAGTGAAAATCAAATTGCTTTAGAATGCACGTCAGTTTTTTCAACACAAGAAAAAAAGGGTATCTTATCTCCTAATGAATGTACTATAGAATATACTGTTTTTTAAGGGATTTCTTTCAAAGTGCATTTTTATGTTTATCAAAACAGTGATTTAAGACATTACTTTTCATGAAAAATAAAAAAAGAAAAGTCTACGCAATAGTATTCTAGTGATTTGTGATATAATAAAGCTATCTTAATTTTTGGAGGAAAAAGTATGAAACTAGTAGATAGAAAAGATGTTAACCAAGCACATACATGGGATATGAGCTTGTTGTATCAAACAGATGAAGCCTTTCGAACAGAGTTAAAAACATTTGAGAAAGATATTGAAACATTTAAAGAAACATTTGAAAATACATTAAACACAATCGAACAAATGGACTTAGGTGTGAAAGCGTACGAAGTGTTGCTTGAAAAACTTTATCGCTTATCTCACTATGCGGAATTACCAATGACAGTAGACCGTTTCAATGATACTGTTGTGGAAAATGCCACATTATTTGAAGCAGTTGCTTCTAAATTTGCAGCCTATACAAGTTTCTTTGAAACAGAATTATCTGGATTAAATGACGATATATTAGATACATTTGTTGCTGAAAAACGTTCAGATTTAGCGTATTTCTTTGAAAAAATTAAACGTGCAAAAAAACATACATTGTCTAAAGATGTTGAACAAATCATTGCAAGTTATGAAAGTCTACCGTCATTTTATAACTTATACGAAGTGACAAAATTTGAAGATATGCAATTTGATTCGTTTGAAGTAGACGGAAAAACATACGAAAATAGTTATGTTTTATATGAAAACTTACATGAAATGGATAATAACACATCTGTGCGTCGCCAAGCAGCAAAAAGTTTCTATAAAACATTGCGTGCGTATCAAAATACAACAGCCAATGAATATATTTCACATATTAAACGTGAAAAAATGTTGGCAACAGCTCGTGGTTATGAAAGTGTGATTGACTATTTATTAGATAAACAAGATGGAAATCGTGATTTATATGACAGACAAATTCGTGTCATTATGCAAGAATTAGCACCACATATTCGTCGTTATATTAAACTTTTAGCAAGAGAACATGGTATTTCTGATATGCAATTTGCTGATTGTAAAATCAATTTAGACCCAGAATTTGAAGTAGATATGACAATCGAAGAATCTCGTGATTATTTGAAAAAAGCATTAGGCCTTTTAGGACAAGACTATGTAGCGATGATTGATGAGAGCTATGATAAACGTTGGACAGATTTCCCACAAAATATTGGAAAAAGTACGGGTGGATTTTGTGCAACTGTTAAAGATGTGGCAGCATTCATTCTATTATCATGGACAGGTAAAATGAATGAAGTATTTGTCTTAGCACATGAATTAGGACATGCATATCACTTCATGTCCACTGGTAAACACCAATCTATTTTAAATTTTGATTGTCCATTATATTTTGTTGAGGCACCATCAACATGTAATGAAGTTATTGTATCGAATTATCTATTAAGTACAAGTACAGATGCACGCTTTAAACGATGGGTTATTAGTAATATGATTAGTCGTACATATTTTCACAATATGGTAACGCACTACTTAGAAGCTGTATACCAAGATCGTGTATACAAAAAAGTTGACAATAACGATATGCTAACAGCAGATGTATTAAATCAAATCAAGAGAGAGGTTTTAGAAGAATTTTTTGGTGATAGTCTTGTTGTTAATGAAGGTGCTGAATTAACATGGATGCGTCAACCACATTATTACATGGGCTTATACCCATACACTTACTCAGCAGGTTTAACAATTGGTACAGCTGTTGCCAATAAAATGAATGAACAAAGTCAAGTAGATGCATGGTTAAACACACTAACAAAAGGTAGCAGTATGTCTGCACTTGAATTAAGTCAATTAGGTGGTTGTGATGTATCAACAGAACAACCATTAAAAGAAGCGATTGCTTATGTTGGACATTTAGTTGATGAATTATACCGTTTAACAGATGAATTAAAATAAAACAGAAAACCAGAGTGAACCGATAGTTCACTCTGGTTTTGTGATATTAGGATAAAATTTATAGCCTATCAAAGAATTGTTATAAATAGTATTTTTAGTTTTTAAAACGTATAAAAAAACATTTATTATATGTGGATTTATTGTTAGAAATATGATTGAAATGGGGGTAGGGTGCATTTACACATTTTTCTTTAAGTTGTATAATTATCATACAGAAAACACTCCAGTATTTTTATTTATTTTGAGAAGGGGATATTTTATAAAATAGTTGTTATATCGTTTTATATAAGTTATTGAGTTTTAAACGAATAGTTGGTTAAATAGAGGGTATGATATAAAAATAAAAAGTAAGGAATGTTTTCTGTATATCTATAGGGCTTATCTTTCCCTATCCTATAACCATACGAAAAAACACCAATTATTTCATAAAATAATTGGTGTTTTTTCTTATTTTTTCATTAAAGGGACAATATATTTTTTCATAGAAAAATATAGAATAGGTGCAATAATTGCTGTAATGGTTGAGGTAATGAATGTATTGGTCATACCGATAAGTGTAGCGATAAACGTCGTTCCATTTCCGATAATAAAGGCATTTGTGATATATTTTCGAGTGAAAATCACAATGATTTTAGTTAAGCCTGCAATAAAAGCTAGTAGTGTTACATTTGTTAATGTGTCTTTTTGGTGAAGTTGACGATAACAAATACCCAATACAGCAACAACAATTAAAGATTCTAGGACTGTAAAGACAACAGAGTTGGCATAGCCACTTAATAAGTCGAAAATACCAAAACCAACAGATGCAGCAATCATAGCACTTTTTGTTCCAAGAATAAAAAATGTCACTACAACAAGAGCATTTCCTAAGTGCACCATAACTTTTGGAGCAATTTCAATTCTAAATAAATAAGTACCAATAAAAATAATAGCAGCGAATAAAGCTGTTAAAATAAGTTGTTTAAATTCTTTATTTTTCATGCGAGTATCCTTTCAGTAATTGTATATGTTTAGATAAATTTGGTAGTTGTTTTTCAAAGACGATACCATAAAGTGTATTTTTTTTTGAAGATAGTGTATCATCTAAGCAGGCAATAATGAAATCAAGTGTCGTTTGTACAGCTTGATGAATAGGGATATGTTGAATTAGTAATGAGCTTATCAGTGCTGAGCAAATATCTCCAGTTCCTGAAAAATAATGTGGGATATACTTTGTATCGCAGTATCCATATACGCCGTGATGTAAATAGGCAACACCGATTTTACCTTGTTCATAAGAGATACCTGTTAAAATCACAGTTTGTGTTTTTTCATTGGATAGAGCATGTAAAATATTTAAAATATCGTCTTGTGTATATTGGTCAGGAATTGGTTTATTCAATAATAGACAAGCTTCTGTTAAATTGGGTAAAATAATATCTGCTTTATCGCATAACGATTTCAATACCATTGGATAATCATGTGGAAATCCACTGTACAATTTACCATTATCTGCCATAACGGGATCTACAATTAGTAAGTCTGTATCTGGTAAATGGTCTAAAAATAGTTTGATTTGTTCTTTATGCCCAAAATAACCAGTTAGAATAGCATCAAAAGTTAAGTCGATATTTTCTTTCCAGTGATGTAAAATGTCTTCTAAATCTGATGTTAATATGTGTTTATAAACATTTGGAAATCCTGTATGCGCAGAAAGTAAAACCGTAGGTAATAAATGTGTTTCAATCTGCGTTGTTGCTAAGATAGGTAGCGTAACAGAAATCGCCACTTTTCCAAGACAGGATAAATCATTTACAACGAGTAATTGTTTCATGAATTTCCCCTTTCTAATAAAGATGTTGATTTATTTTAACAAAGTTTATCACAAAAATCTAATGTTTTGGAGTATAATAAATTAAAAAGGTGACAAAGAAAGGAAGTTATCAAATATGTATGTAACAAGATTATTGAAAAAATATTTATTATTAGGAGAACAACCAATACTTCACGAAATGGCTCCTAATTTTAATGGCGTGACAAGTAAAGGTGATGCTATTTCTTTAGAACAATTAAAAGGAAAAGTGACGATTATTAGTGTTATTCCAAATATCAATACACCGGTTTGTGACATGCAAACAAGAGCATTTAATAAACAAGTTAGTGAATTAAACGATGTTACACTCGTTACAGTTGCGAAAAATACACCAGAAGAATTTAATAATTGGTGTGCATCAAAAGGTGTCGATATGATTATGTTACCAGATATTGAAAAAAACTTTGGTATGGCGTATGGTATTGTTATGGATGAATTAGACGTGTTGGCACGTTCTGTATTTGTCATTGATAAAGAGGGAATTTTGGCATATATGGAAATTGTGCCTAAAATGACACAAGAACCAGACTATGAAAAAGCTTTAGAGGTTGCTAAAGAGTTGGTAGGATAAATATGAAGAACAGACCATAGAGATTATTCTATGGTCAGACTGTTGACAAATTAAAATGTCGACAGTCTTTTTTCGTATCAGACGTTAAGTTGTACGGCTTACCATGATGTACACGATACATCGCTCGTTCTCTACTACGTGCGAGAACGAAGCCATTCGTA
>NZ_WNJY01000018.1:0-41469 GCF_010892355.1 Granulicatella sp. zg-ZJ
AATCCTTTAAAACATATCTGACACACGCACAAATCCTTGATAGATTATTAGACTATAGTCCTGTTTTAAAACAAGCATATGAGTTTGTACAAGAGTTGAGATATGCTTATAGACAGCGAGATTTTGATTTATTTATGGAGGTTATTCATCATATTGACCCGTCATTACCAGAGTGGTTTAGAAAGAAATTTGATATTTTTAAAACCTATCAGAATGGTATTTATCAAGCTTTTACCACACCTTATTCAAACGGTATCACAGAAGCTATCAACAATCATATTAAAGTTATCAAACGGATTGCCTATGGCTACAGACGTTTTTCTTATTTTAGATTGCGTATTTTAATCATACAACACCATTCTCAGTGGCAGAAAAAGAATGTGAAAAAGGTAGTGAATGGTTAATGCCATTCACTACCAACATACTCACTATTTCTCTCCACCAACACAATTTGACGAAGAGCCTTTTTATGTCTTATTCAAATAAGTAATAGATATAACCATATAACCCTGTTTACTCTAAAATGTTTATATCTCTCCTTCAACACGATTTAATCAAGAACCTTTAATTGCTGATTTAATACTATTACATGCTGGACATATATGATTTCTTGCTGATCGTGTACATCTATATCGTCCCCAAAAAATAAATAGATGATGCGCTCTTGACCAACGTTCCTTAGGTACTTTTTTCTTCAATGTTTCTTCTACCTCTAAAGGTGTAGCGTCTTTTTTTACAATCCCTAAACATTTGCTGACACGCTCCACATGTGTGTCTACAGCAATGGCCGGTACATTAAATCCTACACTCAAAACGACATTAGCTGTCTTTCTACCAACACCAGCCAATGCGGTTAATGCTTCAAAAGTATTTGGCACTTGCCCATTATGATTTTCTAATAATTGTTGGCAACATTGCTGAATATGTCTTGCTTTGCTTTTATACAATCCTATTTTATTGATGTCTTGCATCAACTCTTCTACCGTCACCGTTAAAAAATCTTGTGGTGTAGGATATTTTTTAAATAAAGCCGGTGTGATTTTATTGACTGATTTATCTGTTGTTCTCGCACTCAACATGACAGCAATCAATAATTCAAAAATATTTGTATAAGTTAATTCACATTCTGCATTAGGAAATGTTTGTTCCATAATGTCTAAAATAGCATTCATTTCTTTTTTTGTCGTCATTTTTATTCCTCATGCAACCAATTTTGCATTAAAATATCCGTCATATTTTCAGATATATTGATAATTGGTTGACTATCCTTTTGTTGCTCTCTAAATTGTTCACTCTGCTTTTGTGCCTGTGCAACTGTTTTAATATTTTTACGTTCCCAACTCAACAAAATTTTATCAATATATTTCAAACTCGTCACTTGATTTAAACTCGCCTCTTTTAATGCCAACTTAATTAAATCTGGCTCATAGTGGTCTTCAAATAACCACCCTTGTAACATTTCTAATTCCATCGGTGTTAAAGGTTTGCCTATTTCTTGTTCAAAAATACTAACAATATCACTGGCATTTACTGTTTCTTTTTTGTTTTGTGGTGCTTGCATTAACAAAGTGACCAATTTTTGATACATAGGTTCAAACGAATATTGTAAATCAATTTTTCCGTCACCTAATACGATTTGCTGCATCACGACAAGTTGTTTTGTCATTAAATTTTGTAAAATTTTTAAAACAATCTGCTCAGAAATTCCCATATTTTTTGCAACGATTGTAAGGTCTTGATTAGCCACATACTCAAACTGTAAAAATAGAGCTAATTCATCATTAGTCATACCTAATTGTGTATAGTATGTTAATAGCGTACTAGATACTGTCACCGGTTTTGCTTGTAATGATGCTAATAATTTTTCTCTCATATATTCATCTCCATTGTCTATTCATTTCTATTATATCGGAATTAGCATCATTTTCAACCAATGTTATACTATAATAGGGTGAACCAACACATTTAAGTGTTAGTTCACCCTATTATTTTTATTGTAACGCTTCTGGAAAATGTATTTTGACAATATCAGCACAACGTTGACATAATGTTGGTGCGTCTTCTATTTGTCCAACTTCCAATCGAATAGCACGACATCTTTCGCATACTTGCCCATCTGCATGGGACACAACGACACTCAATCCATTGGCATTATCTATTGGACTTTCTGAAATATCTTTAACGTCTAGTCCAGATACGATTAAAATTTGTGCGACATTGACATTTTCTGCGTTTAAAATAGCTTGGTACTCTTCATTCGCATAAATTGTAACAAAGGCATCAAATGATTTTCCGATAACTTTTTCATTACGTGCATCTTCTAATGCTTTTAAGACACTATCTCGAACGGTTAAGAATGCTTGCCAGTAGCGTAAAACGTCTTCTTGGTTTTCATATACATCTACAACTGGGAAATCAGCTAATTGTACATATTCTTCTTTTTCAGATAAATGTGACCACACTTCTTCTGTTGTATGTGGAATAAATGGTGTTAATAATTTAGTTAATTTAACAAGTACATCGTACATCACTGTTTGCATACAACGACGATCATGATGATCTGCTGTTTCAATATAAACAATATCTTTTGCAAAATCTAAATAAAAACTTGATAATTCAACTGTACAGAAGTTAATCACATCTCGATAAATAGCTGAGAATTTAAAGTTGTTGTAGTGATCTAGTGTTGATTTGACTAAGTCATTTAATTTAATTGCTAAATATTGATCGACTGGTCGTAAATCTTGATAAGATACACGATCTGTTTCTGGGTTGAAATCAGATGTATTAGCTAGCATAAATCTCATTGTATTACGGATTTTACGGTAAACTTCAGATACTTGTTTTAAAATATCGTCACTTACACGTACATCAGACTCATAGTCTACGCTAGCAACCCACAAACGAATAATATCGGCACCTTTTGTTTTCATTTCTTTTGCAGGATCAATCGTGTTTCCTAGTGACTTACTCATTTTACGTCCTTCACCGTCATTCACAAAACCTTGAGATAAAACACTCTTATAAGGTGCACATCCATTCACAGCGACACTCGTTGTTAAACTTGAATTAAACCATCCACGGTATTGGTCAGAACCTTCTAGGTATATATCAGCTGGGAATGATAACTCTGGTCTTTGGCGTAAAACACCAGCATGAGAAGAACCTGAGTCAAACCAAACATCCATAATATCCATTTCTTTTGTAAAGACTCCGTTTGGACTACCTTCATGTGTAAATCCTTCAGGTAATAAATCTTTAGCTTCTCGTTCAAACCAAACGGTTGAACCATGTTCTCCAATTAAATTAGCTACATGATCAACTGTTTCAGGTGTAATAATTGGTTCTCCATTTTCTGCATAGAAAATTGGTAGTGGGACACCCCATACACGTTGTCTTGAAATAACCCAATCTCCTCTATCACGTACCATATTGTAAATACGAACTTTCCCTGATGGATGATACCATGTTACATTATTTTCAATTTCATTTAAAATCTCATCACGGAATTTATCAATAGACGCAAACCATTGTGGTGTTGCACGGAAAATAACCGGTTTTTTTGTTCTCCAGTCATGCGGATAACTATGTGTAAAGAAACTTAAATCTAATAATAAACCTTTTTCTTGTAATAATTCACAAATTGCTTTATTCGCATTTGCATAGTACATACCTTCAAAGCCTGGTGCCTCATCTGTATAATGCCCTTGATTATCAACTGGGGATAGAACATCTAGCTGATATTTTCGTGAATAGTGATAGTCATCTTCCCCGTGTCCTGGTGCTGTATGCACAAGTCCAGTACCAGCATCTAATGTAACATAATCTCCAACCATTACTAATGAATCTCTATCATAGAATGGATGTTTAGCAATAGCATATTCTAAAGATTGTCCTTTAAACTCTTTTAAAATATCAACTGTTTCCCATTTTGCTGCTTTAGATACAGACTCAAGTAACTCTTTAGCAACAATATATTTCTTACCATTTGCCAATACTTGAACATAATCAAAATCAGGGTGTACAAAAATTCCTAAGTTTGCGGGTAATGTCCATGGTGTTGTTGTCCAAATTACAAAGAATGCGTCATTATCAACAACATCTTTCCCGTCTTTGACAGGGAAAGCCACATAAATAGACGGAGATTCTACATCTTTATATTCGATTTCTGCTTCAGCTAGTGAGGACTCACTTGAAGTAGACCAATAAATTGGTTTTAGTCCTTTATAAATATAGTCTTTTTCTGCCATTTTACCAAACAAACGAATTTGGGCTTCTTCAAACTTTGGATCTAATGTCACATATGGATTATCCCAATCCGCTTGCCCACCTAAACGTTTCATCACTTCACGTTGATTATTAATTTGCTTCCAAGCGTATTCTTCACATAATTTTCTAAACTCAGCTACTGATAATTTTTTACGGTCAACACCTTCATTATTTGATAAGGCTTGTTCAATTGGTAAACCGTGTGTGTCCCAGCCAGGCACAAATGGCGCTCTAAAACCAGACATTGATTTAGAACGTACAATAAAGTCTTTGGAAATTTTATTCAAAGCGTGTCCCATATGAATTGGTCCATTGGCATACGGTGGACCGTCATGTAAAATATAACTTGGTTTTCCTTCATTTTTTTCTTGTACTTTTTGATATAAATGGTCTTCTTCCCATTCTTTTTGCCATTCAGCTTCGCGAACAGGTAAATTACCTCTCATAGGAAACTCTGTTTTTCCTAATAATAGTGTTTCTTTCATTTCCATGTTTTTTTATCTCCTAAAAAATTGTTTCATTACATTTTTAAAATAGTAGACTTTATCATAAATCGTGCTAGTATGAAAAAATATTGATATCATTTGAATAATGTTTATTTAATTCACATCATTCTCAGTAGCAAAACATTTTATCTTTCTCTTTACTAGCATACTTTGATGCAGAGTTAATAATATAAAAAACGTCCCTTTTGACTAGTTCGTCAAAAGGGACGTTGATAAACGTGGTACCACCCTATTTTATACTCTATTGCGTATAACGTCGCAACACGTTTATCTTTACTATACTTCAAAATAAATGATTCATTAACTGATATATATTGTATAGGGACATACTAATCTTTCACCGTCTATTAGCTCGCTTTTAAGTATACACAATACACGTGTGTTAATATTTATTGAATTGGCAATACATCAGACAAGTCTATTTCTGATGTATTAACCGTTACTGGTTGTTGTAACTGTCCGTCTAAAAATTCATCAACAGTTGGTGTATCTACTGGATTTGGTTGAGTTTCCAATAAGTGATCCCACTCTTCGTTTTGAATTAAATCTAATTGAGATTCAACTAATAATTGGAATTTTTTACGGAATACAATAGCTGTTTTGCGTAATGTATCTGTTTCATTGGCAATACGTGTTGCTTTCTCAACAGCTACATTTACTAAATCATCCGCTGTTCTTTGTGCTTCTGATACAATAATTTCTGCTTCTTTTTCAGCATTTTCTTTTACTCGGTCAGCAGCATCTTGTGCTACAACGATGGATTTATTTAATGTATCTTGTAAGCTCATGTAGTGTTCTACTTGCTCACCCATAAATTTAATTTTTTTCTCTAATTCACGTTTTTCTTTAATTAAAGATTCCATTTCAAGCATGATTCTATCTAAGAAATCATCTACCTCATCAGGATTGTAGCCTTTAAATTTCTTACTAAACTCTTTACTACTAATATCAATTGGTGTAATCGACATATTGACCCTCCTTCTCGTTCTATATAAATATTATATAACATATCATTTAAAATAAACAATTACTTTTTATTTTTCAAAATATCTAAATGAACACGGTATTTTCCTGATTTTGAAATACCATTTGTTGCTATGAAACGTATTCGTCCATAACCCCGTACAGAAATTGTATCAAATTCTTGTACTTCTGTCATTGATTTTATTTCTTCGACCCAATTCAATTTAACAGCACCTTGCTCAATCAACGTTTTTGCTTTTTGTCTGGATAAATGATACGCGCTCGATATGATACTATCTAATCTTAAAGAAGAAACTGTATCATATAAAGTCATAAAATCAAATGTTGGTTGAATAACCTGTTTTAAATCAATGGTTTTCACACTCACTTTTGTTGCGCCAATTTTTGTTAAATGCAACAAAATGTATGACACAACATGACTAGATACAATAAATTGCCAATCTGTACCATTTGTTATAATATCGCCTATTTGCTCACGTTTTATCCCTAATCCTAATAAACTACCTAAAATACTGCTATGTTTTAATGTTGCAAATTTTTTAGGATACTCTATTTGACATACCGTTATCTCAAAATCATCAGACTGAAATGTTGTATCATAAGATAAAAGGCATCGCTTTTGCTCACTTTCTTCAAATCCACCAAAAAACAAATAATGTATATCATCACTTTTTGAAATTAATTTATCAATAATCCATTGTTCTCTAGGATTTAAAAAAGGAGTCAAGTACGCCAATCCGGTATCTTGAACATACATTTTCCAATCATTTACTTTTTCAATAAAAGTATATTCATCTTTTTTAAAGTGTTGATAAACATGCTTCATAGGATTAAATAGAATCTAGAAAGTTAATATGATTTGCTTCAGATTCTTCACTCAACATACCTTCGATTTCAATATTAGACGGTGCACATAAGAAAATATCACCACTTAATTTTTGAACATCTCCACCAATGGCATAAGCAATCCCTGCCATATAATCAATAATACGTCTTGCTTGTGCTTCATCTACTCGACGTAAGTTTAAAAGTACTGCTTGTTTTTCTAATAATAAAGCAGCAATTGTTTCTACTTCTGAATAAACTCTAGGTTCAACAATATTTATTTTAGCCATATCTTTTCCTTCGTATTTTTTTTGAACAAATTTCTTTTGCACAGCTGGTAATACTTCAGTCGCTGTTTCCACTTCGTAATTTTCGCCGTAATTATCGTAATCTAAATCATCATCGGCTACTTTAAACCATTTTGAAAAAGTATCTTTTATTCCCATTATATCACCACCATTAGTTTTTAAAAAATGCACTTCCTATTCTCAAGTGCGTTGCTCCCATTTCCACTGCTTCTTTATAATCATTACTCATACCCATACTTAAGAAAGCGCACGGAGCATACGGGATACATCTATTTTTTATGCTTAATTGTAATTCTTTTACTTGTTGAAACACTCTTTTGATAACAGCACAGTCGGCATCAAATGGTGCCATGACCATTAAACCAACAACGAGAATATGCTTTTTATCATGTAAATAATCTAAAATATTTTCTATCTCATCTAAATAAAACCCCTGTTTAGACGCTTCATGAAAAGCATTTACTTGCAGAAAACATTTGACACATTTAGTAGCTCTTTTGTCTATCTCATCTATTAGCGATTGTCTATCTAACGCATGAAAATAATCAATTTTATCAATAATATCTTTTACTTTGCGTGTCTGCAATGTACCTATCAAATGCCATTCAATATCCTCTTGTGGAAATTCCTCTTGCCGTTTCAATATAGCATCTACTCTATTTTCAGCAAAAGAACGAAAACCTAGTGTATATAATTGGGAAATATCCTCAAATACTTGTTGCTTAGTAACAACAAGTATTTGAGGATTTTCTATATACCGACTTGTTCTTTTAGCTTGTTGAATGGTTTCACGAATACTTTCAACATTATCTAAAATAGTCATTATTTACGACGTTTTCTAAAGAATGGCGGTGTATCTAAACCATCTTCACTTTCTACATCTGTTTCAACATAAGACACTTCTGGATATGACGTGTTTCTGTTGTCATCTAATACATCACGCATATTTGTTTCACGGCGAATATCCCAATCACCAAACAAATTACGTTCTTCTGTTTTTGGTTTTGCTGCTTCAACAAATTTTGGTTTTTCTTGGAATGAATATCCTGATGTTCCACCAAACTCAGTCACTAATGATGCTCCTGCTTGATAAGAAGAAGCACTTGTTCTTGGTGCTGATTTTCTATTACGTTCTGAATCAATACCTGTTGCAATAACTGTAACAACAACATCATCACCTAAATTTTCATTGATAGATGTACCAAAGATAATATTGACATCTGTTGTTGAAGCATTCGCAACAATTTCACTAGCATCTTGTGCTTCAAATAATGTTAAATCACGTCCACCTGTAATATTTAGTAAGACATTTTCTGCTCCGTCGATAGATACTTCTAATAAAGGAGATGAAATAGCACGTTTTGTTGCTTCAACAATTCTATTTTCGCCACTTGCTACACCAATACCCATTAAAGCAGCACCTTGATCTTTCATAACTGTTTGTACATCGGCAAAGTCTAAGTTAACATATCCTGGTGCTGTAATTAAATCAGAGATACCTTGTACCCCTTGACGTAATACATTATCTGCTTCACGAAATGCTTCTAACATAGGTGTTTTCTTATCAACGATTTCTAATAATCTGTTATTTGAAATGACAACTAATGTATCTACATATTGTTTCATTTCTGCGATACCTTCAGCGGCACCTCTTGCTCTTTTTGGTCCTTCAAATGTGAATGGTCTTGTTACCACACCAACTGTTAAAGCACCTACTTCTTTAGCAATTCTTGCAACAACTGGAGCTGCACCTGTTCCTGTTCCGCCACCCATTCCAGCAGTAACAAAAATCATGTCTGCACCTTGTAATGCTGCCGTTAATTGTTCTTGACTTTCTTCAGCGGCTTTTTGACCAACATCTGGAATAGAGCCTGCACCTAAACCTTTTGTTAATTTTGGTCCTAATTGAATT
Source organism: Granulicatella sp. zg-ZJ (assembly GCF_010892355.1). Lineage (NCBI taxonomy): Bacteria > Bacillati > Bacillota > Bacilli > Lactobacillales > Carnobacteriaceae > Granulicatella > Granulicatella sp. zg-ZJ. The sequence continues at coordinate 8,805 of NZ_WNJY01000018.1, forward strand.
TTTGTTTCAGCACGAGATGCACTCAATGCTTGTACGTCTGTATTTGCAACAATAAATTCAACGCCTTGAACGCCTTCTTCAATCATTCGGTTAACGGCATTTCCACCACCGCCACCAACACCAATTACTTTAATAATGGCTTTATTATTTAATGTATCAAACTCAAAACTCATATTTTACCTCCTGATATGTCTGTTAGAATAACATCACTTGTTTTAACTAGTCTTCACCTAATGCATCAAAAAATCCTTTAAATTTAGATCCTATATTGCTAAATATTCCTTCTTTTTTAGGTGTATTCTCGCTTTCTTTATCGACACGTTTTTCCTCAGATTCACGAACATCTTGTTGAATAGTTTCCTTGAAAGTTTGTCCTAAATTTTTAGCTTTTTCTAGTGATTTACTTTGTTGCGTTGATCCCACTTTTTGTGTGTTTACATCTGCTTGTGCAAAATGATGAATATCATCTAAATCAACTGTGTAATGCAATAAACCGACTGCTTGTGAAAAACTTGGATGTCTTAATCCCATTTGTTCTGGCATATAAAGTTTTACTGGAACACCGAAAATATCTTCAGCTAGCTCAACAACACCTGGTAACATAGATGCTCCACCAGTCAACACAATGCCTCCTGGTAAAGATAGAGCATCGACACTATTTAATGCTCTTTTCACATTTTCAAATGTTTGTACTAATCTTGCTTCAATAATTTCAGATAAATATTGTTCTTCAATTCTAACAGGATCTTTATGCCCTACAATTTCTACTGGAATATATCTGTCTTGGGCTAATTCTGATGGAATAGCATAACCAAACTCACGCTTTAATAATTCCGCATTATCTAAAGTTGTATTTAATACGGTAGAAATATCTCTTGTGACATATTCGCCACCTTCTTGGTCGATAAAGACGAATTTGACTTGATCTTCATGAATAGCAGAAACACTTGTTTGTCCACCACCCATATCAATTAAAACAGTTCCAAAACTTCTTTCTCCTGGTGTTAAAGCAACTTTACTTGTTGCCAATGGTTGTAAAACCAATTCAGAAATATGTAAACCTGCTTTTTCCACACAGCGTCTAATATTATGTACGATTGTTTTTGGACCTGTCACTAAGTGAGCGTGTAATTCTAAACGTACGCCTATCATACCTCGTGGATCACGAATACCGTCAAATCCATCTACAATAAATTCTTGAGGTAAAATAGAAATAATTTCTCTTTCTGGTGGAACAGATCTTACTTTAGCTGCGGAAATAACATTGTCGACATCTTTATTTGTAATTTCTCTATTTTCACTAGAAACAGCAATCATTCCTTGACAGTGTTCAATACTGATTTGATTACTTGGTACACCAACAATAACATTTTTTATTGTCACATTTGCTCTTTGTTCTGCTTTTTTTACTGCTCGTTTAATCGCTTCAACTGTTGCGTCAATATCAACAATAATGCCTCTACTCACACCGGTTGAACGTTCTACTCCGACGCCTATCACATTTAATTGCTGTCTTGCAAATTCGCATACAACAACTTTAATTGAACTCGTTCCTATGTCTAAACTAACATGAATAGACTTTTCTATCATACAAGTTCCTCCTCTTTGGATTTTTCAGCTATTTATCTCTTAAATTCATTTAAAGATAGTTTTTGATAAACTATCACCCATACATTTTACCATAAAAACGTGAAAAACAGTAGTATTTTACACTAAATAAATGACTTTTATATACTTTATTTATTCTTTATATGGTACAAAGTAAGCACCTACTGTTAAGTCAATAATACCTTTTTTTCCTTCTAAAACAGACTTCATTCCTTTATAATATTCTAATTTAGATGCGAAATTTGTATAATTTGCTTTTATTTGGTTCCCATCATTCATAAAAATAGTTAAGGCTAACTTATCACTTTCTTTATAATTGATGTCAGAAATACTATCTCGAATATCCGATGTTAATTTCGCTAATTCTTTAGCCATAATTTCTAAAGTTTGAATAGTACCTTCCCATTTCACGATTGGAACTGTTCCTAAATACTTTTTACTCTCTTCTTTTAAAACGATACCGCTAGATAGAATAGTATAATAATCTTCATTTTGTTCAACGTAGGCAATCGTGTCATATTCGGTTACTTGAATTTGAAAGACATTTCCTGCCTCTAAACGAATGGCTACATCCGCCACTCTCGCTTGTTGTTTTTTTATGTTTTCTTTAATACTATTTTGTCTAAGCCATAAACTTAAAATCAAGTCGTTTGGCACCACATTTGCACTAGCTTCAATGCTTTGTGCGTCTGTATCTTTATTTCCAATTACAGAAATAGTTGAAATACGTGAAAACGGGACAACAAAATAAGCAAAAATGCATAATAAGATAAACAAAATAAATCCTATTCTTTTTTCATAGACTGTCATATCTCTATGTAAAAAGCGACGTTTTTTTCTCTTTTGTTTACTCATAAAGCCTCCAATCTATGATTGAACACATTCCTTGATAATTGTTAATAAACGTTCTGAGGCATTTGTAATACCTAGTTCTTTAGCATGGTGTGCCATTTCTTTTTGTTTCTCTTCATGTTGCATCACATCATTCACTAGTATAGCTAGTTTATTTTCTGCTAATTCTTTTTCCAAAACCATAAATGCTGCACCTTTATCGACTAAAGTTTGTGCATTTTTTTCTTGATGATTATTCGTAACATAAGGACTTGGAATTAAAATACTGGCTACACCTAGAGCGGTTAACTCTGCTAAAGTCGTTGCACCACTACGACAAACAACTAAATCAACAGCACGGAGAATATCTGGCATATTGTCAATATATGCTAAAACTTTAATATTATCCGGAATTGTTTCAAGACTATCTATAACAGATTGATAGTGAGCATTTCCTGTTACCAAGATAACTTGATAATCATTTGTTGTATAGTCGTTTATATACGATATAAAATGTTTGTTTAAATTCATAGCACCACGACTACCACCGAAAATTAAAACAGTTGATTTGTCTTTTTTTAAACCAATTTGTTCTAAAACATTTTGTTGATACTCCAAGGATACAAGTTCTTGTCCTCTTGGATTTCCTGTTAAAACAACTTTATTAGCATATTTTTGAAAATCGTGTTTAGCTGTATCAAAACATGTACAAATTTTTGTGACATATCGACTTAAAAATTTATTCGTAATACCTGCAACACTATTTTGTTCATGAATAATACTTGGAATATGTAACTTGGCTGCTGCATACAATACTGGGGCACAGACATAGCCACCTGTCCCAATAACAATATCTGGCTGAAAATCTGTTAATATCTTTTTAGCATGTGATGTACTTCTTAGCATATACCATGCTGTTTTTATGTTTTCTAGTGATAAAGAACGTTTAATACCTTGTATTTTAATCGACTGAAAAGGAATATTTTCTTTAGAAACAATCTCTCTTTCAAGTCCTCTTTCACTTCCAATATATAAAAACTCTGTTTCAGGATACTGTGTTAAAATATAATTTTTTAAAGCGAGTGCCGGATAAATATGACCACCTGTTCCGCCACCTGATAAAACTATCTTCATGCGTATTCTCCCTTATTGTTGATTTAATCGTGAAACACAATCTATAAAGACATCACCACGTACTTCAAAGCTTGGAAATTGATCCCAACTTGCACAAGCTGGAGAAAATAAGATAATATCTCCTACTTGACTTAATGCATAAGATGTATTAACGGCTTGTTCTAAAGTATCCACTAAAATAATTTTTTCAACTTTTTTATGTTCACCCGCTAATTTTAGTTTTTCTTTTGTTTCACCATATAATACGAGTGTTTTTACTTTTTCTAAAGAAGGCTCCAATGTTTCAAAGCCATTACCTCTATCTAATCCACCTGCAATTAAAATTACTTTATCATTAAAACCTTGTAATGCCATTTTAGTAGCTAAAATATTTGTTGCTTTTGAATCATTATAAAATTGACGCCCATTAACATTACCAATAAATTGAGTACGATGTTTTACACCATGAAATTGTTGAACCGCTTGTTGAATAAGTTCTTTAGACTGACCATACAAACGTGCAGCTAAACTTGCAGCTAAAACATTCTCAATATTATGTGTACCTGGAACTTGAATATCAGATACAGACATAATTGGTTCTCCTAATACAAAAATATTACCGTTTTTCACATAAGCATCTGCTGTATCATCTGTTTTAGAAAAATATAAAACTTGTGCATTCGATGTTGATGCGATGTCTTTCATTTCAGCTAAATCACCATTTAAAATGAGATAATCATCTATTGTTTGTTGCTTTATCAAATGTAATTTTGCTTCTTTATAGGCTTCTCTACTACCATGATAGTCTAAATGCGCTTCATAAATATTGGTTATGATAGCAATTTTAGGTCTAAACGTTGTCACACCCATTAATTGAAAACTTGATAATTCCATTACGATAACATCATTTTCAGTTGTTTGTTTGGCAACTGTTGTAGACGGTATGCCTATATTACCTGCAATATACGTATGGCCTTTTACATTTTTTTCTAACATATTGCCAATCAATGTTGTTGTTGTTGTCTTTCCATTTGAACCTGTCACGCCAATAATAGCTGCTTTGGATACACGAAAAGCTAATTCAACATCTGTTAAAACAGGAATATCTAAGTCTATTGCTTTTTTTACTAAACTATTTTCATAAGAAATACCTGGATTTTTCACCATATAATCAAGTTTTTCATGCACTAAATCTAATGGATGTTCTCCTAATACAACATGAATGTTTAAATCTTGTAATGTATGAACATCTGTTAAATCCTCTGGTATTTTACCATCATTTACAATGACATGTGCTCCTAACTCATGTAAAAGTAGTGCTGCATGATACCCACTTTTAGCCAATCCTAAAACAAGAACATGTTTTCCTTTAAAATCATCAATTTGTTTCATTTTTCTTCCTCAATTTCTGTTAATTTCAATAATGACTACCAACTTTTGTATATCAATACATGTACTAACATACAAAAATAGGTCGTCTAACACGATAAGAGGGATAGAGATATACTATCTCTATCCACTATCCTATTTTTATCAATACTAAACAATTATAAAATAGACAAGAGAACCTAACAAACCTATAAACCAAAAGGTTAAAACAACTCTCCATTCACTCCATCCTAACATTTCAAAATGGTGGTGTATAGGTGTCATTTTGAAAATTCTTTTGCCTAACAATTTGAAAGAGGCAACTTGTAACATCACGCTGGCTGTTTCTAAAACAAAGATAATACCAATAAACAACAAGCTAAATTCAACGTGTAACAACATGGACAACACTGCAAACACCGCACCTAAAGCTAACGCACCAACGTCCCCCATAAAAATTTTTGCTGGTTTTTTATTAAAGATAAAAAATCCTAACAGTCCACCAAGAAGAGCTGTACAAAATGCTAAAATATCATACTGTTGTTGCTGATACGCAATCACACTATACGATACTAGAGCAATACTTGCCGTTCCGGCTACTAATCCGTCTAAACCATCTGTTAAATTAACTGCATTTGAAAATCCAGTTATCCAAATAATTGAAAATACAAAGTAACAAATAAGACTAAAAACACCACCAAATGATGCAAATAGTAAAATACTTTTTCCGGATAACAAATAAAACAAAACATAAATGATACTAAAGATAATTTGACATAAAAATTTTTGTTTTGATGTTAGTCCTGTATTATGTTGTCGAATCAATTTTAAGTAATCGTCAAGAAAACCGATAATACCAAATGCAACTAAAACAAAAATAAGTGATCCAGTTGAAAAATTAAGATATCCTTTATAAAGTGCCATTACACCAAATGAAATGATACTTGCAATAACAAATGCCACGCCACCCATTGTTGGTGTCCCAGTTTTCACTTCATGCCATGTAGGTCCTTCTTCTCTTGTTACTTGCCCTAATTTTTTTTGTGTGAAATACATGATAAAAAAGGGCATCATCATTGTTGTTAGCGCAAGGCTCGCACAATAAATGATAAATAATTCAATCCAAATATTCATAATTTTCTCTCTCTTTATTCTGTTTCTTTTGTTGTACTTGTCGTTTCTGTCTTATCCGATGTATTTTTTATAGCAGTTGATTTAACAGTTGGTGATGTTAATGTGATATTTACAGTATCTGTAATCGTAGATACATCTACGCCAGACGGAATACTCTGTTCACTTACAAATCCTTCTCCCTCAAAGTTGACAGGAATATTGAGTAAATTCATGACTTTCATAACATCTAATTTAGACCAGCCTGTCATATCAGGAAGTGTCACAATACCACCTGTATATAAAATCAATTTCGTATCAAGCGTATATAATTGATTATCCAATGGTGCTTGTTTCTCAATAATTGTACCGTTACCTAATACAATAATATCTGTAAATCCAATATTCTTTAATGCTTCTTTTGCTGTTTCAACATCTGCTCCTGTTGCAGACGGTACAACTTCCGCTTTTTGTGATTCTGGAGCTTCATCTTTCCCTAAATATTTCATTGCATAGCTAGTAAAGGTTGTAAACCATTCAGACAAACCTAAACTACTTGTTCTAGATGATTCAGGTCTATCATATGTAAAGTAAATAACATATTCAGGTTTTTCACTTGGCACAAAAGCAACAATAGAATGTAAATAGTTACCGTCTGTTAAGTACGTTTTCTTTTCTTCATCATATATTTCAGCTGTACCTGTTTTACCTGCCAAACGTACACCGTCTACTTTATAATTTTCCCCAGTCGCATTTTCTGCATAAATAACTTCTTCTAAGTATTTTAAAACCCATTTTGCTGTTTCTGGCTTAATAGGATTACTTAATGTTTGTACTTTTGTATATGTCACTTCTCCAGTTGTTGTATTTTCAATGCGATCAACAAATCTTAATTTTTGCATTTTCCCTTCATTTGCAATCGCTGTAAAGGCTTGAACTAATTGTAAGCTAGTCACAGAAACACCTTGCCCAAAACCTGTACTCGCTCGTCCTTCTTCTGAAGCATAACTGTTTAATCCCACATTTTCATTTGGGAAACCACTTTCCGTAGAGCGACCAATACCAAAAGCGTCCATATATTCTTTCCACTTATCATAGCCAATTTGAGATACAATATTAACAAATGCCACGTTACTCGAATAAATCAAACCCTGCAAATAAGAAATTCTACCCCAACCAGTTCTATTCCAGTCATTGACAACAATACTCCCAACTTTGATTTTTCCAGAATCGTATAATTCCATAGGGCTGAATACACCTTCATTTATAGCTGCCGCTAGAACAAGTGTTTTCATAGTTGATCCCGGCTCAAAAGCACGTTCAACAATTTGGTTAATCCAACCATTTTCTGGATATTCTTGTTGTTTCGGATTAAAAGTTGGTCTTTGAGAAACCGCAACGACATCTCCTGTTTTAGGTCTTACAACAATTGCTGTCATAGATTTTGGTTTATATTTCTCATAAATTTTTGACATTTGTTCTTCTAAGTATTCTGTTAAACGACTGTCAAATGTGGTATAAATATTGTTCCCATTTTGAACTTCTTCTATCACTTTTTGTGTTCCTGGAACAGAATATCCATAAAAATCTTTATCGTAATTCACAAGTCCGTCAATACCACGTAATTGCACATTATATTGTGCTTCTAATCCCATGACACCTTGTAAAGGATTTCCCTGAGCTTCGACACTCGTATCTTCTCGTATGTCTTTTGCCAATCCAATCACGTTATTGGCATAATATCCCTTTGGATAATCCCGTGAAATTTTTTCAGTAAAATAAATACCTTTTAAAGATTCTTTTTCGATATTTTCTTTTTGAAGATATGTTAAATTAACACCTGCATTTCCAAAAGCGGTTTGGTTAACATTATCTTGGTTGAGTAATTTCAAAATATTATCTTCACTCATATTGATATGCTTAGCCAATGCTCTTGCGGTCGCTAGTTTATCTTCTACATATTCAACACCTTTATACTTATCCGTTAAAACAGCATAAATGGCATACGTTTTGACATCTGTTGCTAATGTTTCTCCCGATGCATCATAAATAGTGCCTCGTCGAGCAGGAATAACTTCATCACCATTATACATTTGATGTACTAATTTCGTTAAATCTTCCCCATTTGCTGTTTTAAAAACCATCAATTGCGTAAAACGAACTAAAAATACAATAAATACAACACATAAAAAAGCCATGTAAATATGCACCATTTTAATAGAGTCCGTTTTTATCAAGTTTTTTATCCGTTTCATTTATTAACAGTCCTTACTACCGCATTTGCTTTCGTTAATCCATATTCATTTGCAATAGATGAAATTCTTTCATAAGTTGTTAAATCATCCACTTTTTGTTGTAAAATTTGACTTTCTGCATTAATTGTCGCAATTTCACGTCGTGTTTCTTCAATTTGTGCATTCGTTTCAGAAACTTTACTCTTTGTAAATACAACTGCTGTCATTAAAATTAAAAAACTAATCGCAATAATAACAACCGTTACTTTTTCAAATCGTGTCATTGACAATACGTATTTTCTTTTCGTATCGCGTTTCACAAAACTTTCTGCTTTCGTCAGTAATGTTTCAAACATATACTGTTCCTCCTATACTTTCACACGTTCAATAACTCTTAATTTCGCACTTTTGGCACGCCCATTTTCTTCGATTTCTTCTTGACTTGGTAAAATAGGTTTTTTCACAACTAATTGGTAATCTGGTTCCAAATATTCCGGTAAAACAGGTAATTTGCTTGGAATATCTTCAACACTACTATACTCTTTGAATATTGTTTTGACAATTCTATCTTCTAAGGAATGGAATGAAATAACACTCATACGCCCGTTTTGAGATAATAAAGACAAACCTTGTTCTAGTGATTCTTCTACAGATGATAATTCATCATTCACAGCAATACGAATTGCTTGAAAAATTCTTTTAGCAGGATGTCCTCCTTTACGTCGTGCAGATGCAGGAATTGTTTGTCTAATAATATCCACCAATTCTGTCGTTGTTGTAATACGTTTACTTTGTCTTACTTTTTCAATTTGTCTTGCAATTTGCTTTGAAAATTTTTCTTCACCATAACGATAAAAAATTTTTACTAAATCATGGTAATCCCATTCATTCACAATAATTTCTGCCGTTAAAAATTGTTCTGTATCCATACGCATATCTAATGGTGCTTCTTGACTGTAACTAAATCCTCTTTCAATTTTATCTAATTGTGGAGAAGACACACCTAAATCATATAGAATACCGTCAACTTGTGTGACACCATGCTCTTCTAGTTTTTCTTTTAAGTGCGAAAAATTACTTTTAATAAATGTTACCATACCTTTTTCAATATATGGTTTTAAAACGATTTGAGCATTTTCTAAAGCCATTGTATCTCTATCAAATGCATACAAGTGACCTTCTTGTGATAATTGACTTAATAAATAGGCACTATGCCCCGCACCACCTAATGTACAATCTACATAGATACCATTGGGTTTTATATGTAATGCATCGACTGTTTCGTTTCGTAAAACTGTTATATGATGAAACATATTGCCTCCACTTTTAAAATTCAAATTCTGATATATTTTCCGTTAATGTTTGAACATTTTCTTCTGTTTCTTTGACATATACTTGCCATTTTTCATCATCCCATATTTCTAAGCGATCTGATACACCAATAATACGGCATGTTTTGTCCAAACCTGCATACTCACGTAAAGTTGCCGGAATCATAATACGACCTTGTTTATCAAATTCAACATCACTTGCTGCTGAATAAAAGAAACGTGTAATCGCACGTGCATCTTTTTTACCGAGTGGTAAATTATGCAATAATTTCTCGCTTAAAGATTGCCAACTATTCAATGGGTAGCCAAATAAACACCCGTCTAATCCGCGCGTTAAAATAAACTTATCGCCTAGTTCATCACGCAATTTTGACGGTACAATAATACGACCTTTTGAATCCATATTATGTTTATATTCTCCCATTAACACGGCAAAAACCTCCTTACGTAGAAATCATTCACCATATTTTACCACAATTCCCCACTTTCTACCACTTGTTTTTTGTATTTCTCTTAAAAAACAGTACCTCTCATTCTCTATTATATTTTTTTATTTATCAAATATGTTAAAAACAACCAACAGATTGATAACAAATATATAAAAAGAAGAATTACTTGTGCATGAGTAATTCTTCTTTTTATTTTTAATGATAAAACTAACATCTTAGTATAAAACCCGAAGTGAATCGCATAGATAGTCGGTTCACTTCGGGTTACCTTATATAGTCGTTTGAATGACAGAAACAACCTCGCCATCATCAATCACAGATGTTCCATTTGAATATCTGTCATATAAAGAAATTTGCATTGCTTGAATACTCATTTGTTTATTCGTTGATGTCACAATATCAAATGCCATATTAGATGTGACAATATTCGATACAAATACAAAACGGTGTGGTTTATTTTTTAATTCTTTCAATAACATCAATCCACGTTTTGCACGTCCTAATATATTGACATCAAAAATATTCAATCGTTTTACAGAACCTCTTTGGGTTACAAGAAGTACTTGTACTTTGGACATATTCGTTGGATTAAAGGTAATTGCACCAACAACAAAATCATCTTGTTTTAAATTGATAGATTTTACACCACTTGCTTTTGTACCGACAACTGGTACTTCATCTAATTTATAGCGTAATCCAAAACCTAAGTGTGTCACAAGCAATACTTCGTCATCTTTATTTTCTTCTGACTGACAACTCATATACACAACAGTGGCATCTTTTTCTTTTAAATTCATGGCAACCGCTGTTTTAGTTTTATAGCTTCTAAATGTCGTAAAGTCTTTTAGTAGTGTACGCTTAATCATACCGTCACTTGTTACGAATGTAATGGTTGCATCCGCTTTTTCTAATCCAGTCATCACGACAACGCCAATGATTTGCTCTTGTGTATCCAAGGATACACGTTGTGAAAAATGCTCTCCTAAGTCTTTCCACTTATATTCGGGTACTTCGTGAATTGGGAAGTGAATATAATTTCCTTTAGAAGTAAATACGACCAAATGTTGCAATGTCGTTGCAGCACCTTGGTAAACAATCTCATCTTTTTCACGTAGTCCTGTTTTTTCGCCATTTGAAGCATTCACTGAACGAGGGCTTACACGTTTATAATAACCACCCTTTGTTACCACAACATAGACATCTTCTTCTGGAATAAGTACTTCCGTTTCAATTTTAATTTCTTTTATTTTATCTTCAATGATACTTAAACGTGGTTTTGCATATTGTTTTTTCATATCCAATAATTCTTTTTTCATCACTGTTAATAAAACTTTTTCTTGTTTTAAAATCAATTCTAAAGAAGCAATTTCCTCGTTTAAATCAAGTTTTTCATTTTGTAATGCTGTAATATCTGTATTCGTCAATCGGTATAATTGTAAAGAAACAATCGCTTCTGCTTGACGCTCACTAAACTGAAATTCTTGTTTTAAATTCTCTTTGGCATCTTTTTTATCAGCACTATTTCGGATAATACGAATAACTTCGTCTAACACAGACAATGCTTTCATCAAGCCGTCTACAATATGTAATCTATCTTGTGCTTTTTGTAAATTAAATCGTGTTCGTCTTAATATGACGTCTTTTTGGTGATTGATATATGCAGCTAAAATAGCCTTTAACCCTACTTGTTGTGGGCGTCTTTCATTTATAGCAACCATATTAAAATTATAAGCAATTTGTAAATCGGTATTTTTTAATAAATAATTTAAAATACCGTCCGCATTCGCTTCTTTTTTTAATTCCACAACAATTTGCAAACCATTTCTATCAGACTCATCACGAACTTCTGCGATACCTTCAATTTTTTTGTTAATGCGAATTTCGTCCATACGTTTAACTAAAACAGCTTTATTCACATCAAATGGAATTTCATGAATGACAATTTGCTGTTTACCGCCTCGAATATCTTCGATACTTGTTTTAGAACGAACAATCACCTTTCCTTTACCTGTTTCATAGGCTTCTTTTAAACCCTCAATTCCTTGAACAATCGCACCTGTTGGGAAATCAGGACCTTTCACAAATTGCATTAAGTCTTCAGTAGTTGCTTTAGGATGACCTAAATAATGCACAGTAGCATCAATCACTTCACCTAAATTGTGAGGGGGAATATCCGTTGCATACCCAGCTGAAATACCTGTTGATCCATTTACTAATAAATTAGGAAAACGTGCAGGCAATACCGTTGGTTCTTCAGTTGTATCATCGAAGTTTAAAATAAAATCAACGGTTTCTTTATCAATATCTCTTAATAGTTCATCAGATAGTTGAGATAATCTCGCTTCTGTATAACGCATCGCAGCAGCTGAATCGCCGTCCATACTTCCGTTATTTCCGTGCATTTCAACTAAAATATCACGCATTTTCCAGTCTTGGCTTAGACGCACCATGGCATCATAGACACTTGTATCTCCGTGAGGATGATAATTAGCAATAACATTTCCAACTGTTTTTGCTGATTTTCTAAAATTTTTATCGGCTGTATTATTATCCATGTACATCGCATATAAAATACGTCGTTGTACAGGTTTTAATCCATCACGTATATCTGGTAAGGCACGATCTTGAATAATATATTTAGAGTATCGCCCAAATCTATCTCCCATAACATCTTCTAAAGATAACTCTTGAATATTTGGCATTGCTTCAGACATTAAAACTCACCTCCAAATAAATCTAACTGCTCGAATGTGTCTGTACTTTCTAATCGTACTTCTTTTTTGTGTTCCACAGCAGTAGTCCCTTTTTGAGCTGTTTCTAATAAATTATCGCTTTCATCCATTGTAAATTCAACATGACTTTCTATCCATTTGCGACGAGGCTCTACTTTATTTCCCATAAGTGTTGTCACACGTCGTTCTGCTTGCGATAAGTCATCAATAGTTACACGAATGAGCGTCCGTGTATCTGGGTTCATTGTTGTTTCCCATAATTGATCGGCATTCATTTCTCCAAGCCCTTTATAGCGTTGAAGAATATATCCTCTACCTACTTTTTTTGTTGCTCGTTCCACTTCTTCTTCACGCCAGCAATATTCGACAACTTCTGTTTTACCACGTCCTTTGGACACTTTAAACAGAGGTGGCATTGCCAAATAAACTTTTCCTGCTTCAACGAGTGGACGCATATAACGGTAAAAGAATGTTAATAATAACACTTGAATATGTGCACCGTCCGTATCTGCATCGGTCATAATGATAATTTTATCGTATTGGCAATCTTCTATTGTAAAATCAGATCCAACACCTGCACCAATGGTATAAATGATGGTATTGATTTCTTCATTTTTTAAAATATCGGACATATTGGCTTTTTCAGTGTTAATGACTTTTCCTCTTAAAGGTAAAATCGCTTGGAATTTTCTGTCCCGCCCTTGTTTTGCAGAACCTCCAGCAGAATCTCCCTCTACTAAAAACAGTTCATTCTTTTTAGCATTTTTACTTTGTGCCGGTGTTAATTTCCCAGAAAGAAGTGTTTCTTTTGCTTGACGTTTTTTACCATTTCTTGATTCTTCTCTAGCTTTTCGTGCCGCATCTCTTGCATCTCTTGCTTTAATTGCTTTTCTAACAAGTTGTTGTGCTAATTCACCATTTTCAATCAAATAAAACCCTAATTGTTCACTCACAATCGCTTCTACAATTCCTCTTGCAGCAGGTGTTCCTAATTTATCTTTTGTTTGACCTTCAAATTGTAAAATCTCTTCAGGGACACGTATAGACAAAACAGCTGCTAAGCCTTCTCTCACATCACTACCTTCAAGATTTTTATCTTTATCTTTTAGTAAATTCACTTTTCTTGCATATTCATTAAAGGATTTTGTTAAAGCTGTTTTAAAACCAACTTCATGACTCCCACCATCTTTTGTACGAACATTGTTTACAAAAGATAAAATCGTTTCAGAATAACCGTCATTGTATTGTAAAGAACACTCTACTTCAACACCGTCTTGTTCTCCTTCAAAATAAGCAATTTCTCCAAGAGTATCTTTTTCTTCATTTAAATAATGAACAAATTCTTTAATGCCTGTTTCATAATGAAATGTTTCTGTTTGCTGTGTCCGTTCATCTGTAATTGACATTGTTAACCCTTTTAACAAGAAAGCAGATTCTCTTAAACGTTCACTTAGTGTGTCGTAAACATATTCCGCTCTACCAAAAATGGTCGCATCTGGTTTAAAATGTACTGTTGTACCAACTAAATTTTTTGGTGCAGAAGTTTCTTTAATTTTACCGATTGGTACACCGCCTTTTTCAAAGCGTTGATAGTATTGTTTTCCATCACGTATGACGGTCACATCTAACCATTCAGATAAAGCATTCACTACTGAGGCACCTACTCCATGCAGTCCACCAGAAGTTTTATAACTTCCTTGTCCAAATTTGCCACCAGCATGTAAGACCGTAAAAATAACTTGAATGGTTGGTATGCCTGACTTATGCATACCAGTTGGTAATCCTCTACCATTATCTTTTACAGTAATACTATTATCTTGATGAATAGTGACATCTATTTTAGTCGCATAACCTGCCAACGCCTCATCAACAGCATTATCAACAATTTCATAAACTAAATGATGCATACCACGGCTATCTGTTGAACCGATATACATTCCCGGTCTTTTTCTAACGGCATCTAATCCTTCTAAAACTTGAATGGCGTCATCCCCATATTGTGCTGTCACTTTTTTTGCCATATTGTTCTCCTTCCTTGCTATATTCTTCCCAATCATACATTGTTTTCACAAGATTGGTCAACAAAAAACATGTTCACTCTTTCTATTTAACACATTAACATGGAACGATTAAAGCAGAAACCATGATGATTTCTGCTTTAATTCTTTATATAATTAGTCACTACTAAACCCTAATACATTAGTTTTTTAGTTTGAAACCAATTTCCGCCAATTCTTTTTCTGTTTCGGTTTTTGTGACACCTTGAGATAGAACATGGCCAAATTGTTCATACGTTTTGTAATGTTCAAAATCTTTTGCATTTATTTTTGAAACATCATAAGAAAAAGATACAACAAATCCTGTTTCATCAATTTCAAGATTTTTTTTGAATCCATCTCTTTCTTTTTCTTCTTGATACTCTGGTGATTGTTCTAACTCACGTTTTAACATCTCTTTTTGTTCTTGTGTATCTAAACGAACATCTTCGGGAAATGGTTTTGTTGCTTTTATATCAACATGTGTCACAATATCATTTTTATATGTAACAGATAAAGTTGTCGTTACATCATCTTCGATATTTTCATAAACTTTCGTTTCCACAACCTCTTTCATCGTTGTTGTTTCTTGCATACTCGTTTGTGTCACTTTCACCTCTTCTTTTTGAGTAGCACATCCAACTAATAACATACTCAATAAGACAAGACTTATTTTTTTCTTCATACTGTTTCTCCTATTTTTTCATAATCTTCAAATCGCACAGAAGCTAATTTAGATACTCCTGATTCTTGCATCGTCACACCATATAAAACATCTGCTTCCTCCATCGTTCCTTTACGATGTGTAATGACAATAAATTGTGTTTTATCAATAAACTCTTTCAAATAACGTCCATATCGGCTAACATTGGCTTCATCAAGTGCAGCCTCTACTTCGTCAAGTAAACAAAACGGTACAGGTTTCACTTCTAAAATAGCAAATAACAAAGCAATCGCTGTAAAAGCACGCTCTCCACCAGATAACAAGCTTAGATTTTGTAATCTTTTACCAGGTGGTTGTGCCACAATATCAATCCCTGTTTCCAATAAATCATCTGGATTTGTTAACTCTAAGGTCGCACGTCCTCCACCAAATAATTTAGGGAATGTTTTTTCAAATTGATGTTTAATCGCATAAAATGTTTCGCCAAAACGTTGCATCATTTCCTTATCCATTTCCTGAATAGTCGCCATTAAACTATCTTTTGCCTGAATTAAATCTTGCTGTTGCTCTGTCATAGATGTAAAACGTTCATACACCACATCATACTCTTCAATAGCTGTTAAATTCACAGGCCCCAACTGCTCAATTTCTCTTTTTAATTGTGATACTTGCTTGCTCGCTTCTTGAATAGTTATCTCTAACACACCCAACTCTTTTGCCGCTTCAAAAGTTAGACTATATTCTTCATTCAATCTAGACAAGTGCGTATCAATCGTTACATCATAACGACTAATTTTAGCATCCATTGCCCCTTTATCACGCAATAATTTTTGAATATCTTGTTGAAGATCTTTTTCTTGTGTTTCTTCAACAAATAACACTGTATCCACATCTTTTTTCTCTTCTTGTTTTTGTTTAATGCTTTCTTCTAACGCTATTTTTTCTTGTTGATAGGTATTTAATTCTTGTTTGATGTTATCTATCATACCCTCAATTTCTTCTTGAGATTGCAGATGCTCTTCTTGTTGCGTGAATAAAACTTGTAAACTCATCTGTTCCGTTTTTAATTGTTTTTGCAATTCTTGTAAACGGTACTTCAAATGTGTTAACTGCTCTGTTTCTCTTGCACATTGCGCTGAAATATTTTGTATTCGAGGCTGTAATGCTTGTAATTGTTTTGTGCGTTCTTCTTGAGAAACACTCAATGTATCGATATGTTGTTTTGCTTTTTCAACACGCTGACTAATTTCTTTTTCAGACACTTTAATAGTATCATATTGTTCTTTTAACTCATTCAAAACAACTTGTTGGCGGTTTTTATCTTTTACTAACACATCATACTGCATCTCTACTTGAGAAACTTTCTCTTGTAATTGAAACACTACAGCTTGTAAATCTCTTTCTTCAAGACGCTTTTTCGTTCCTTCTTGCTGTACATTTTGTAAAGATACTTCTAACGCTAATACTTTTTCTTTTTGTGTTTGATACAAAGTTTTTGTTTCATTTAGCTTGTCTTTTAACGTATGTAACTCTTTTGTTACGTCCTCTAGCTGCTGATTTCTTGATAAAATAGAACCCGTTTGCTGTTTCGTTGCTCCACCAGTCATAGACCCGCCTGAATGGATGACTTCTCCATCAAGAGATACAACACGCACACGATATCCTATTTTTTTAGCAATTTTTGTCCCTTGTTCCAATGTTTTAGCAACAAGTGTTTGACCCAAAAAGTTTTCAACAATCGTTTTATATGTCACTTGTGTTTGAACCAAATCACTTGCAACACCAATAAAACCGTCCATATGCTCAACTTGAGATAAAATATCTTGCGAGCAATATCTTCCTTTAATAACAGTTAATGGCAAAAATGTTGCACGACCTAGCCGTTTCTGTTTTAAATATTGAATAGTTTGCATAGCCGATTGTTCATTGGATACGACAATATGTTGCATACTTGCACCTAGAGCAATATCAATCGCAACTGTATACTCTTTTGGTACTTTTATCAATTCTGCCAGAGCACCATGTACACCGTCAAATTGATGTCTTTGTTTTAATATTTCTTTAACACCTTGATAAAATCCAGCATAGTCATCATTCAAGTCTTGTAAACTTGCTTTTCTAGCTTCTAAACGATTTTTAACTTGTTGCATCTGTTCATACGTTTGTGTTAACTCTTGAGTACGCTGTCTTTCTTTGTCTAAAGAATCCATTTGTTCTTGATAGTCACTCATCAATAAATCAATCTGCTCTTGAACGCTGGATAATTCATTTTCCTTATCCAATAATGTATTTTTAACAATTTCTTGTTGCTTTTGCAAATCACTCTCTTGTTCTACAAAACGTTTTTGTTGATTCGTCAACACTAATAACTCTTTTTCCAAATGCACAAGCTCATTTTTCATACGTGTTTCTTCTTGAAGCGTATCAATATAGCGTTGACGTTCATTTTCTAAATGACTTTGACTTATATCTGTTAAAAACAATTCCTCTTGCTTTAATTCATCAAGCGCTAAGTGTGTTTGTTTTACAGTCTGCTCTTTTTCTTCTATTTCTTCTTTTGTCTTAGTCATTTGTTCAGAAATAGTTTTTATGCTGTGCTCTTTTTGGAAACGTGCATCTTGTTGTTGCTCTTTATTTTGTTTTGAAAACTCTAATTTTTGTATTAAAACATTTTGTTCACCAACAGCTTTCTCAACTTTTTTAACACATTCCACGTATTCATTTTGCTGTTCTAATAAAACATGCTCTAAAGTCGTTAGTGCTTCTTTTAATTCTTTAATTTTTGACGTTACTTCTTCTTCTTGAATTTGTTTATCTTCAATTTGCTTTTCAAAAAAAGCCAGTTCCTTTTTCGCTACTTGCCACTGTTCATTTAATGTTTCAATTTCAGCAACCATTAACGCAATATCAATATGACTTAATGTTTCTTTTTTCGTTTGATATATAAGTGCTTTTTCTTTTTGCTTTGCCAACGGATCTAATTGCCCATGAATTTCATGTAAAATATCATCGACACGATCTAAATGCTCTTGAGTTTTATCTAATTTTCTGCTTGCTTCCGTTTTACGTGTTTTATATTTCAAAACACCTGCTACTTCTTCAAACATCGCACGACGTTCTTCTGGTTTGTTTTGGAAAATCGTTTCTACTTTCCCTTGAGAAATGATAGAAAATGAATCTTTCCCTAAACCCGAATCCATTAACAAATTCACAATATCTTTTAAGCGACACGGTTTTTTATTGATAAAACAATCACTCTCACCATTACGATTGATACGTCGTGTTAAATGAATTTCCGAAGCCTCAAATGGTAAAAATGCATCATCATTATTTAACACCAATGTAACTTCTGCTATATTGACAGGCTTACGTGTTTGAGAACCTGAAAAGATAATATCATCCATTTTTTTCCCACGTAAACTTTTCGCAGATTGCTCACCAAGCACCCACTTTATCGCCTCGGATAAATTACTTTTACCACTACCATTTGGCCCTACAATAGCTGTGACACCTTTATCAAATTCAATCAATGTTTTATCGGCAAATGACTTAAATCCTGTTATTTCAATTCTATCTAAATACACCTTTATTCACCTGTTTTTTCTTCATACGCTTGTTTGGCAGCAGCCTGTTCAGCAGCTTTTTTATTTTTTCCAATACCTCTACCTAAAATTTTACCTTGTGCAGAAACAACTGCTTCAAATTCTTTATCATGCGCTAAACCTTCTTCTTTTACAATGGTATATTGAATAGTGATACTACCATTTTTTTGCAATCTTTCTTGTAGAAGTGTTTTATAATCCATAAACAAATTTGACTCTTGTTCATGAATTTTTGGCATGAGTTGACTTAAAATAAAAGCTTTCGCAACATCTAATCCTTTATCTAAATAAAGTGCTCCAATAAATGCTTCAAATACATCACATAATAAAGCATCTCTTTTTCGACCACCACCGGCATCTTCGCCTTTTCCTAATAAAACAAGTTCATCAAATCCACATTCCTTTGCAAGAGTAGAAAGTGTTTGCTCACAAACTAATTGTGCACGAAATCGTGTTAATTTCCCTTCTGGCCATTGCAAAAAATTGTGAAATAAATAATCAGATACCACTAATTCTAAAACGGCATCACCTAAAAACTCTAGTCGCTCATTATTATCAATTTTTTGATATTTTTTTTCATTCGCATACGAAGCATGCGTAAATGCTTGTTTTAATAGTGTTACATCTGAAAATCGCATTCCTAATTTTTTCTGTACGATTGTTTCTATATCCATATTGACACCTCACTTTCTTTTTTTGGAACTCCATTATTATACTATAATTATCACATTCAAACCATCAAAAAAACTGTCATTTCCTAAATAAAACAACAGTTTTCATCATCTTAACGCTCGTTTACATAACGTTTCCCCTCAATTAAATGTATTTTAGAGACGATAATCTCTACAATAAAGTGATACTTGCCGTCTTGTGCCATATATTGTCTTGACGACAACCGACCTGTCACACCAATTAAATTACCTTTCTCACAATATTGTTCAATAATTTGAGCCGGTTTTCCCCACACAACAATAGGAATAAAATCAGCTGTTTGTTCACTCCCTTCTTTTTTCTTTTTGGAAATCGCCAAAATATTGTTGATCACATACTTATCTGTTCCAATCTCTTTTACATGAACAGGCTTTACGATACGCCCAATAACAGATACATCATTCATCTTATCACCTCCTATTTTTAATATATGCAAAAAGAATAAGATTCTTTTATCGAACCTCATTCTTTTTATATATTCTTTTATGATCTTGCTTTCCACATAAAACAACTCTATCATTTGGCACATTTTCAATATAATACGTTGCTTTTTCTTCTGGTAAACTTGTTGAGAATATCGCTTCATATTCGTTGATTGTCAATCGTTGACGATTTTCTAATAACGCACTATGTTTGTCTGTGTACAAATAATTCTCAAAATCTTTTACTAATGTGATTGTGAAAAACTCTCCAACAGCACCTGACCCGTAGCTAAACAAACCGATTTTATCGCCCGCAGACAGTGTATTATTTTGTTCTAACAACGATAATAATCCTAAATATAACGAACCGGTATAAATATTTCCAATACGTTTATTATATGTTTTACTACTGTTATATAACGCTAATAATGCTTCTTTTTTATCTTCCTCTATACCGTCAAGAACTAATTTCAATGCTTTTAACCCTAATTTAGTAAATGGTTGATGAAAACAAATTGCTTTGAAATCTGCCACTGTTTCTTTTGTTTTTTCACAATACTCTTTAAAAACCGTTTCAAAGAAATATAAATATTTTTCAGTGGAAAATTTTCCGTCTGCAAAGGCGGTACTCGAATAAACTGGTCGCCAAAAATCCATAATATCTTCTGTTAAATATGTATTTTCTTGATTTAAAATAGCAATTCTAGGATTTTTCGATACTAACATCGCTACGGCACCAGCACCTTGTGTAGCTTCTCCAGGTGTATTTAACCCATATTTAGCAATATCTGTTGCGATAACAAGTACTTTACTTTCTGGATTTTGTAGAATGTGCCCTTTCGCTAATTGAAGTGCCATTGTTGCACCATAGCAAGCCTGCTTTAATTCAACAGCACGAACACGAGATGATAGGCCTACAAGAGAATGCATATAAACAGCAATAGACTTAGAATTATCAATCCCTGATTCTGTCCCTACTAAAATCAAATCAATTTTCTCTTTATCAATATCTTCTAAAATAGATAATGCTGCATTAGCTGCCATTGTCACCGCATCTTCATACAAAGGAGGCACTGCCATTTCTTCCTGACCTAATCCTATTGTAAATTTTTCAGGTTCTACTCCTCTTGCATTCGCTAAATCAACCATATCTAAATACATACTAGGTGCATAAAAACCAATCTTATCAATACCTATTTTCATGATGAACTTCCTTTTTGTTTAATCTGACATGATTGTAACGATTATTTTTTAAAAGTACAACTATCTTTAAAATATTTTAAAGATTACGTGCTTTAATAAACGCCAATAATCCTTGGCATCCTTTCAAAACATCTTGATAGGTTTTCTCAAAATCTCCCGTATACCAAGGATCATCAATCTCCCTATTTTCTCCAGCAAATTCTAAAAGTTTACAAACTGTACCAGATGCTCTATTTTGAATAAATGTATGAATGTTTTTTATATTACTGTTATCCATACCAATAATATAATCAGCATTCAAATCATCGTCTTGTAACTGTCTGGAATACATTCCCTCTGTACGAGTACCTACTTCTTTTAATTTTTGTCGTGTTCCTTGATGAATAGGATTACCTTGTTCCCACGAACTTGTTGCTGCTGAATCAACGTATATCTTATCGCTTAATCCCTCTCTAGTTACCATATCTTTAAAAACAGCTTCTGCCATTGGCGAACGACAAATATTTCCTAAACATACAAATAATACCTTAACCATATTTCTCTCCTTATGTAAGAATAAACAACAGGATACTCACCTGTTGTTTATTCTATTTTCTATTTGATTTTATTTTTCCAGACCATCTTTCCATACCACCTCTTAAAATATAGATGTCTGTATAACCTTTTCTTTTTAATTTTCCTGCTGCTTTTCCTGCAACCAAAGCAAAATCATCACATAAATAAATCGGTTGATCTTTTCTAATTTCACCCATACGTTGTTTAAATTGTGTATAAGGTATATTTCTAGCACCTAAAATATGCTTCACATCAAATTCTGCTTTTTCGCGCACATCAATAACTTGTGCTTTACGCATATTTTCTCTAAATTCTTCTTGTGTGATGTATTTTGCTGATGAACGACGCTCTATAAACAAATACACTTGATAAATAAAATATCCTCCCACAAAAATCATAACTAGTAATTGAAATATACTCCAAAATTCCATAAACTCATCCTTTCATCCTACTGTAATACTAAACTCGCTGCACCAATCACACCCGCATCATTTCCCAATGTTGCTAATCTCAACTGCGTTGATTGTCTTGCTGTAATAAATGTATCTTCTTTAAAATATGTATCAACTTTTTCAAGTAAATACTCTCCTGCTGCGGACACACCTCCGCCAATGACGATATAGGCAGGATTTAAAATATTAGCTAAATGACTGCATGCTACTCCTAAATATTTGGCAAACGCCTCAACAACTTGTTCAGCAAGCACATCTGATTGTTTTGCTAAGTCAAAAACATCTTTTGCTGTTGCAGAACCGTCATCAACTAGCTCTTTTAAAGATGAACTTCCTGCATATTTCTCAGCAAAAGCTCTGGCTAAA
The DNA here is from genome assembly GCF_010892355.1 of Granulicatella sp. zg-ZJ. Lineage (NCBI taxonomy): Bacteria > Bacillati > Bacillota > Bacilli > Lactobacillales > Carnobacteriaceae > Granulicatella > Granulicatella sp. zg-ZJ. The sequence goes on from NZ_WNJY01000018.1 coordinate 31,592, forward strand.
TTGACAATACCCGTAGCACTTGCCACCGTTTCTAGACACCCTTTTTTGCCACATGTACATGCAAATCCGTTTTTTTCAACAATTAAATGCCCAATCTCTCCAGCACTGCCTTTCACACCATGTACTAATTTTTCATTGGCAATAATACCACCACCAACACCTGTCCCAAGTGTGATAAACACAACATCACTAGCATTATTTCCTGCACCTACCCACCGTTCTCCAAGAGCAGCTACATTCGCATCATTATCAATAAAAACAGGCATATTTAAAGCTGTTTCTAAATCTTTTTTTACATATTGTGTCGTAGACCAACCTAAATTATAGGCACCAATGACTGTCCCTAAATTTTCATCAATTTGACCTGGACTACCCATCCCAATACCTAAAAACTCATCACTTGTCAGCTGATATAAATGCAAATGATGTTGAATAGATGCAATAATATCCGGCACAATATGACATCCATTATCCAATATATTTGTTGGAATAGTCCATTTTTGCTGAATGTCACCATCAAGTGTCAAAATCGCCATTTTAACACTCGTGCCACCTAAATCAATACCCAATAATTTTTTTGACATTCCCCTTACTTCCTTCCGAATAAAATCAATGTCGCAACGATTATAATATACAAGAGAAGAATCATTCCTTGTTTAACTCTATCTCTTGATTGAAACTTCAGTGTCATTGTTGCTAAAAAACCACCTAATAAACCACCAATATGTGCCCACATATCAATACCCGGTGCAAAACTAAAAACCAAGTTTATTAAAATAGTCGATAAAAACGACTGTGACTGTAAACGAATACCTGTATGATATGGGAAAAAGCTATGTAATAACACCACACTCATAAATAAACCAAAAATAGCACCACTAGCACCTACGGAAATACTGAAGATGTTCCCTAAAGCAAAAGATAGAACCGAACCCATCAATCCACTTAACATATAAATAAATAAAAATCTATGTTTCCCAAAAATAGGTTCTAATAAAGAGCCAACGATAAATAAGGAATACATATTAACCAATAAATGCATTACATCTGCATGTAAAAACATCGCTGTAAATAATCGCCAATACTCATGTCTAAACAGAACTAACGGCTTAAATAATGCACCATATTGAACAAGAACTTCTGCAGTCCCACCCTTTGTCGTTGTTACCATAAAGACAATAATGTTGATACAAATAAGAACAAATGTCGCTTGTAACTGACTAGGAATACCTCTAAAATTTCTGAACATAATCTCCTCCAACTAAAAATATGCTATGGTATTTATTATACACAATTTTTATCATGCATTCAAAATAGTTGCGATAAAAATATCATGTTTTTCTAAAGGCACTATATCTACCATTTGTTCCATCGCAACTAATGATACTGTTTTCCCTTCAAAATCTTGTAAATATCTATCATAAAAACCACCACCAAAACCTAAACGAGCACCATTTTTTTGAAATGCCACACCCGGTACAACTAGTAAATCAATCTGTGTGACTTCATCTACCATTACAGGCTCATCTATACCAAATGCCGATATCTCCAATGGTGTATCAATCGTATAGTGGTTAAAAACCATAACGCCTTTTTTAATTACTTTTGGCACAACCACTGTTTTATATTGACGCCACGCTTCTTCAATGATACGACGTGTTTCCCACTCTGGAAACGTAGATAGCGTTATACCAATGGTTTTTGCTTCTTTCCAAAGAGATGTTTCTAGTAATTTTGTCATAAGTGTTTGTTCTATATATTCCCGTCTTTCTTTAGAAACAGTGCTCATTCTTTGTAACACAAGTTTCCGCATATCTTTTTTATTCATCTAGTTCCTCAGTTCTATTATCAAAAATTATTGTATCTAATCATTACTTTATTTTCTCATAAAAAAGATGCACACCTTACGATGTACATTTTTTAGTATATATCCTTTATTGAAAAAGTCAAAGTAGTACGAGTTTAAAACATCGACTACAACTTTTAATGCTAAAAACCGTTTTAAGCAAATAATTAACTGCGTTTCTAAAATATCTTTTGTAATTTATTGATTTTAATAAAAAAACACTAACAGTGAACAAAATCGTTTCAAAAGGACTGAATAAAAAGCAAGTTGTACAAACACCTAAAACACAAGCGAGCATATCTCTGTAATATACAATAAGTTTGTACGAAAAACTGAAATTTATTTTAAAGAAATTTGTACCGTTTTTATATCCAGCACACTTTCCAATTTCTCTACAATTTCATAAGATACTTTTCTCATTTTTCACATCATTTTCATCATTACTAATTGTTTTTGAAAAAATTCCTGATTTAAAAGCTGAAAACCTCTTAAATTTCTTCATTACTTTACTGTATATACTTACAAATAACTCAATTCTTTGCTATCCAAAAATTAAAATTTTTATCCACCAAAGAATTAAAACTACAACTCCAATACCTACATAAAAATTATCATTTTTTCTTTTCATTGTTTGTACTAAAGAGATATGTTATAATCAGATACTGGTTGGGGCTTTCGCCCCTCCCCGTCACTTTTTATTTTAAAAAGTGTTTGATTATCTCAACAATCGCTGTAATCGCAGTTGAGATTACAAGAGCTTTCGGTCCATCTAACCAAGGCTCTTTTTTTATCTTTTAACGGGTTATTTGAAAAACCTGATTTCCGATATGACATATCTCTTTTTCTCTTTTATAACTATTCAAAACAACACAGCTCTAAAACACTTTTTTAGAAACGTTTCAAAAAATGGTAGTTTTATAACCATTCAAAACAACACAGCTCTAAAACTTGCTTTAGTTTCTTTAAACACAAAATGAGTTTTATAACCATTCAAAACAACACAGCTCTAAAACTATACTGTTTTTGTTTAGGTCGTTTTGTTAGTTTTATAACCATTCAAAACAACACAGCTCTAAAACTGTTTGTAATGTTGGTGTATCACCAATATAGTTTTATAACCATTCAAAACAACACAGCTCTAAAACTACGGGCACACTGGACTTGTTATCGCGGACGTTTTATAACCATTCAAAACAACACAGCTCTAAAACGCTGTAAATCGTACTTCTAATTTATTTAATGTTTTATAACCATTCAAAACAACACAGCTCTAAAACCTCAGAATTTTGTTCACCGGTTTATCCTCAAACTGCTCATTCTAGCAAAACTTCAGCTTTGAATGGTTTCATTTTACTTATTATAACATCTTATACTTGTATTATAAACTAGAACGATTCATCTTAAACTTTACATAGATGACAAAAAACACACTCACAAAAACCTTGATACAAGGGATTTGTGAGTGTGATATACTATTAAAATTAACCTAATTTATTGTAGTATTCAACGATCAATGCTTCGTCAATGTTTTCTGATAATTCTTCACGTTGTGGTAAACGTGTTAAAGAACCTGTTAATGTTTCTACATCAAATGAAACGTAGTCTGGGCGACCAAAGATACCTTCAGCAGCAGCTTTGATAACTTCAACATTTCTTGATTTTTCACGAACAGAGATTACTTGACCAACAGATACGCTGTATGATGGAATATCTACACGTTTGCCGTCAACTGTGATGTGACCGTGGTTTACTAATTGACGTGCTTGACGACGAGTAGTTGCTAAACCTAAACGGTATACAACATTATCTAAACGTTGTTCTAATAAAATCATGAAGTTAACACCGTGTTTACCTTCTTTGATTTTACCAGCTTTTTTAAATAAAGTTGCGAATTGGCGTTCGCTCATACCGTACATATGGCGTAATTTTTGTTTTTCTTGTAATTGTAAACCATATTCTGATAATTTTTTACGGTTGTTTGGACCGTGTTGACCTGGTGCGTATGGACGACGTTGTAATTCTTTACCAGTTTCTGTTAAAGAAATACCTAAACGACGAGATAATTTCCATGATGGACCTGTATAACGTGACATAATAAAATTCCTCCAATAATAAATTGTTTTGGAGTAAAATAATAGTTAATTAGACCGTATACGTGCAGTTTTTCTTTTCATCTTCACCTTTAGCAGCCGCAGGTTACACAATGACACTTAGTCGTGAAAAACTGTTGACGCTGTACTTCTAATTTTGCTGCATTATTTTACACATCTAATAGTATACTAAATAAAGAAATAGTCTGTCAAGAAAAGCCATGTGTTTTCAACGATAAATGTGAATAATTTTTTGTCGTACTATCTTATTGGAAAGAACGAAACTCTTTTATCATTTAAATATATATTATTTATGCTTAATTCATACCCTTTAAAATCACCTGTTATTTTACCTTCATAAATAATGTGATTCGTTTTTAAATTGGTAATCGTTATTGTCAAATCTTTTTCTTCAAACATATACTCATCATCGAATAAGATTTGCTTTGTATCTAGTTTTTTTATCGTTTGATATTCTTTAGTATTCAAATCAAATGTTTTGAGTTCTGTTTGTGTTTTATAATAAACTTTGTCTGCTACTACTGATACATCTGAGATATAGTAGTACGGATCACCAGAAACATATATGTCATCAGAAATTTCTTTCGACAAATCGACTAATTCATCTTTTAGAGCACGGTAAACAAAAAACTTTCCTTTATTCCTAAAAACAACATTAAATGTTGAATCAGATTGAAAAACAGAAAATCCCTGATAGTCTACTCCTTTAAGATTTTCTTTAATCGTTTTTACAATCATTTGTGTATCTTCTAATAAAATCTCTAAAATTTTTATAGAAGAATCTTCTTTATTGGCTGTAGTACCTACAAAATAAAGCTTGTCATTTGATTTGACAAAAATACCATCAAATATCGGAATGTCACTAATTGGCGTTTCAAATAGTTGTTCTGTCTTTTGATTATAGGCGTATAAATTAGAAATAAGTTTTCCTTTTAAATTATCATTTGTATTTCCTAAAAAAATGATCCAATCACCTATTTCTGTTGTTTGTGATACAAAATCAATCTTCGGTCTTTTTAAAACAGGGATTTTTTGATATTGACCAAGTATATTTTTTTGAGGATTTATTTCCTCATTATCGAGTGATATATCTTTATCATTCAACCGAAAAGGCATTCCTCTGTAATTTGTCATAAAACTTCCAACTAGTTCAACTTTTTTTACTTGACTTTCCTCTTTTTTGATTGTTTCGATTTTAACACTTGGTAAAAGACTTTTAGAAAAAGTATAGTTTCCAAATAAACAAACAAGTGATAAAACATTTAAAATCACAACTACAATAATGATACTGTATTTTTTCACAACTTTCACCCCCTAATCATGACTTTTTTACATAAAAGATAATTCGATAATAAAATCTCGATGATGACAATAATCATTCCTAATGCAACAAGGAAAATCGAATACTCAGAGCCTATTAAATTTTTATAAATATATATACTACTACTGATAAACAAGGCAATTAAACCAACTGTAACTCCGACTAAAACAGTATATTTTATAAAAATATGTAAATAAGAAATAGATTGAGCTAGTATTTCCAAAAAGAAAATATGGATAATAAAAGCAAAAGGTATAAATAAGGTTCGTCCAATATACCACGGATTGATATAATAAAGACTACTAGTAATACTATCTTTATAATTTGCATACATATTTAAAAAAGCATTCATCTCTACTTGTTGTACTTTTGGAATAAAGAAATTAGCAACAATAATCCAAAGATTATCTAAACATAGTTGTAGTCCTATAAACAAAATACCTAAAGATGAAATGGCAACTAATTTGGCTAAATAAATCACAAATCTGTGTTGTGGCAAGGTAAATAATCGAATGGCCATATTACCTTTACGATGAAAATCCCAATGCCATATTTGTCGTACAAGAATGAAAAAAGCAATAGAGAACACCATAATACTCCACGTATACAATGTACCGCTACTGATAATTGTTTCATACGGGAATTTTTCAGCATTACTAATAAACGTCTGTCTGTTTAATTCAGCGTTTAAAACAAAACTCAAGCTAATACCTTGAAGTAAAATCAAACCAAATGCACCAAACAAGGCATATTTTGATAATCGTTTCAATTCAACTGTCAATAGATTTAAAAACATCTTCATGATATATACACCTCTCTCATGACATCTATAATGGATTTGCCTTCTTGTTCTCGCATCGCTTCTGCATAAAACTCACGAATAATTCTTCCGTCTTCCATGAGTAAAACTTTATCTACCAGTGTTTCTACATCACCAATCTCATGTGTGGTTAATAAAATACCCTTATCTTCAATCAAGTCACTTGAAAAAACACGTAAGATTTGTTCTTTCGTAAAAATATCAATACCTGAAAAAGGCTCATCTAATAACACATAATCTGATTCGACACATAAGCCTAATAATAAATTGGCTTTTGCTTTATTCCCTTTTGACAAACGATTTAACTTCTCTTCTTTTTTCAATTTAAACAATGTCAGTAACTTATCTTCTTTTTCCTTATTCCAGTCATAAAAATCTTGCATAAAGGCAATCGCTTGTTTCAATGTATACTCGGGATACATTGCTAACTGATCTGGAATATAGATAATATGGTCATACATTTTATGTTTGATTGGTTCATGATCAATGGTAATCGTTCCTTTTTTTATTGGTATTAACCCCATAATCGCATTCATTGTTGTTGATTTACCAGAACCGTTAATACCAATTAAGCAAGTTACTTCTCCTTTTTTCACCGTAAAACTCATACCTTTTAAAATCTTTTTACTTCCATAGGATTGGTACACATTATTCACTTCTAGCATCTAAAGCACCCTCTTTCTTTTCATAATAGCGATGAATATATTCTATCAGCTGGTTTTCGTGCAACCCCATAAACGCAATATCATCAAAAAATTTATCTAATGCCTCATTTAAAATAGTTGATTTTAAATTTTTTAAATAGTGTTCATCATTTGTCACTCGACTTAATACATTTTTATCTGTATAAATAAGTCCTATTTCTTCCATTTCTTTATATGCACGTTGCACCGTATTCGGATTGATTTGATACATCTGAGCCAACTCCCTTCTTGACGGTATCGCTTCTCCAGCATGATATTTTCCAGTAATAATATCTTTTTTCATACGCTTAATAACTTGCTCATAAACCGGTATACGCTTATCAAAAGGTTCCATACCAACACCTCCTTTTTATTTAGTGTATCAATCGTTTAATACATTTGTTAAGTGTATTGTATAGTTAATACACTTAGAAAGCAAGCAATTATTTGTGACACAACAAAAAAAGTGAATGGATATATGACCCATTCACTCAGTTTATATAATTTCTATCATAAATCGTGTTGGGGGAGAGTAATCCACCAACACGATTCGATATAAACACTATTTATTTAAATATCTAAAGGCTTATTTGTACAACTTTTGGCAATACCTAATGGTGTGACAAACATTGGATTTTTAGGAACATACGTTTTAATCCCTGTTCTTTGTTCAACAATTTGTTCAATGCCTGTTAAACAACATGTTCCACCTACTAAATATATCTCATCTACTTTATAATCTTGTATATATTCTTGTATAATGGATGCCACTTTTTCAACAACTGGTTTCACAACTGTTAAAACTTCAACATGGTTTTTCTTTTTACGTTTAAAAAGTTCCGCCTCATCAAATGACATTTTATAAGCTCCTGCGAGCACAAGAGAAAAATGCGTCCCACCCGTCGGTTCATCTGCAACACTCACAACTTGTCCGTTTTGTAAAATAGAAATACCTGTTGTACCTCCCCCAACGTCTACAATAGCTCCATCTTTAATATGCATGACTTGATTGGCTGCAGTAGGTTCATCTAATAAATTCGTCAATTCAAAACCTGCTGCTTGTACAACATTTTTAATCGCACCTGAATCTAAAGCATGTGTTCCAGGAGGAATTGCTGCTGCTGCATAAAGTAACTCAACACCTAATTCATCCTCTAACTGTGCTTTTAATTTTTTTACAATTCGCACGGCACCAACATAATCAGTAACCATACCATCTTTTACCACTTTTGCATACTCATAAGCACCTGCTATTGGTTCATGATTTTCATCTAATACAGCTAACACAATACATGCTGTTCCTAAATCGACACCTGTATAGTAAACAGAACTTCTTTTTTTAATTGGTTCTTTCATTACTTGTTCAAACTTTTTAATTTCTTTATTACATTCTACCAACGCTTTTGGATTATTCGCCATACATCCACCTCTATACTATTATTTTAAAATCTTATCTATTGCTTTTCCTTTAGCAAGTTCATCAATCAATTTATCTAGCCAACGAATTTTCTTCATCATATCATCTTCAATTTCTTCAATTCTCACACCACAAATTGTCCCTGTAATTAAATCAGCATACTCATTGATATGTGGTGCTTGATTAAAAAACTGCTCTAACGTAATGTGTTCAGACCTACTCAGCATATGCAAATTCTCGACAGAATAACCCGTTAACCAACAAATAATTGTATCTACTTCCTCTTTCGTCCTCTGTTTACGCACTGCCTTTTTAACATAGGCATCATGAATGACAGAAAAACACATATCAAATATTTTTGGTTTTTTCATCTTATAACGACCTTTATGTATATCTGTATTTATTGTACCATATCTAAGAAAAATAATCACATGGGGAGTAGTAAAACATATCTAATAGACAACAAAAATATCGTTGGTAAATATAGATTCTGTAATAAATCATATTTATCGATAAAATCATTTGTGTACAAAAAAAGACACGCCTTTGAAACGCTGTCGAATTAACGTTTATAGTGTGTCTTTTTTTCTTTTTGAACTATTCAAAACAGCACAGCTCTAAAACCCTCTTCCCCATGTTCATCTTGAGCAGCAAGTTTTATAACCATTCAAAACAGCACAGCTCTAAAACTTTAAATTGACAATATAACGCTTTTCTTTTGTTTTATAACCATTCAAAACAGCACAGCTCTAAAACAACGTTTTACGCATGGAGTGTGTGCCAATAGTTTTATAACCATTCAAAACAGCACAGCTCTAAAACAACTATACTGAAAAAGGAGAGGATACACACGTTTTATAACCATTCAAAACAGCACAGCTCTAAAACATTCACTCCGTTTTTCTTGTGAAACATCTTGTTTTATAACCATTCAAAACAGCACAGCTCTAAAACAACAGCTCTATAATTATCAACATCATCAATGTTTTATAACCATTCAAAACAGCACAGCTCTAAAACAATAAATTTTGAGCCTTTTTGTTATTTGTCGTTTTATAACCATTCAAAACAGCACAGCTCTAAAACAGTGATGTGGAAACAATCAGCTAAATTAGAGTTTTATAACCATTCAAAACAGCACAGCTCTAAAACTACAAAAAACAAGTTGAAGAAGAATTAAACGTTTTATAACCATTCAAAACAGCACAGCTCTAAAACTTTAAATTGACAATATAACGCTTTTCTTTTGTTTTATAACCATTCAAAACAGCACAGCTCTAAAACAACGTTTTACGCATGGAGTGTGTGCCAATAGTTTTATAACCATTCAAAACAGCACAGCTCTAAAACAACTATACTGAAAAAGGAGAGGATACACACGTTTTATAACCATTCAAAACAGCACAGCTCTAAAACATTCACTCCGTTTTTCTTGTGAAACATCTTGTTTTATAACCATTCAAAACAGCACAGCTCTAAAACAACAGCTCTATAATTATCAACATCATCAATGTTTTATAACCATTCAAAACAGCACAGCTCTAAAACAATAAATTTTGAGCCTTTTTGTTATTTGTCGTTTTATAACCATTCAAAACAGCACAGCTCTAAAACAGTGATGTGGAAACAATCAGCTAAATTAGAGTTTTATAACCATTCAAAACAGCACAGCTCTAAAAC